>CAKZQX010000783.1 GCA_937141995.1 uncultured Chloroflexaceae bacterium
ACGTTTTTTCTTTTTCACACCATGTTTGCACTAAGTGCAAACATGGTGTGAAAAAGCATAGAATCTTCCGCTCTGCCGGAGGCGAATCGGGCCGGCTGTCCAGGTAGACACCGGGTTTGGAACCGACCGCGTAACTCCTGTCACTGAGCAGATTTTTGAAAATAAAGGTAACCCGGCATCATGCTACCACAGCCGAACCGGCTTCCATCCGAATCAAGCGTCCGGGTTGAACATTGACCACGTAACTCTCTGGTAGCGATTATGATTTTTTGACATGCCCGCGCTATCATGCTATAGTCAAATAACATCTTCTCATGGTGTTGTTGTTTATTACTAAGTCTGATTAGTGTGACACGTACGGATTTGGATCATGAAATGCAAGCGCTCCGGTCACCTGGTGGGCCGTCTATCATTCTAAGGTTGCGCCAATGCGCCACCAGTAAGGATATCGTATGGATCTGAATGGTTCCATCAATCACCCTTGATGCGTGTAATAGAAGCCACGAACTATGACAATGGCTTTGGCTGTCCCGTCATACGTTTGCTGGCTTTTTGCTTTGGAATGGTACGCACTTTTCCAGAACCGGGGCCAATAGAGCGAAAGGAGCCTGAGATGGCAGAGGCAAAGCAAGGCGATACCGTCAAGGTACACTACACGGGCAAACTGGAGGATGGAACGGTTTTCGATACATCGACAGAGCGTGAGCCGCTGCAGTTCACCATCGGTCAGGGGCAGATTATACCCGGGTTTGAAGAGGCAGTGGTCGGTATGAGCGAGGGCGAGTCGAAGACAACGCAGATCCCCTCTGATAACGCATATGGTCCTCATCGCGGTGAGATGATTGTTGAGGTTGATCGTTCGCAGTTTCCCCCCAACCTTGATCCCGAGGTTGGGCAGCAGTTGCAGATTCGCCAACCGGACGGGCAGGCCATTGTTGTCACTGTAACGGATCTCTCTGATGAGAGTGCAACCCTGGATGCCAACCATCCGCTGGCCGGAAAAGATCTGACATTCGATATTGAGCTTGTCCAGGTTGTCTAATGTGGCCGGGGAGCAATGCCTCCAGGTGACAGGAAGTACAACACCGTCTTTTCCAAGCGGGTGCCTTGCGCCTCCGGCAGTGGAGCATGTTTCTTATTTTTTACGAACCATGCTGCCGGAAATGCGACCGAAACAGTGGTCCGATTAAGCACCTGGTTTGCAGAATACCGTGTAACTCCTGTCAGGTGATTTGCTGAATTTATGGGCCGGGTGGCCCGATCCATGCGAGGGCGCGATATTCGCGCCCTCTTTGCGTGTCTGCGGGATGCCTGGACCTGGCCGGTTGCGCGGGAATTGAATTGCAATCGATCTACTTCCCGGCATTGCTCAATTCCTGTGATCCGGCTACAATGATTGAATTCGTATTGCCCGGCTACAGCGCTATGACCATCTGCAATATTGTCTGGTAGTCATGCGTTATCAGGACAGCAGGAGCGTACTGGTCTGCCTACATTGCGGCGATGGCGCGGATCATATTGCGCCCTACTGGAGAGAAAGGAAAGCTGCGCTATGTGTGGAATTGCGGGAGTCTGGGGAGGAACCGACAAGACTTCGGTCGAGGATATGATCGGCAAGCAAGCCCATCGCGGCCCCGATGGGCGGGGCGTGCATGTGCAGGATAATCGGGGTGTGCTGGGGCATGTGCGGTTGTCGATTATCGATCCGGCACGGGGCAACCAGCCAATGTACAACGAAGGACGCTCGACCATCATTATTGCCAACGGACAGGTCTACAATCATGCAAAGCTCCGCCGGCGACTAATAGGTCCACACCAGTTCACTTCAACCAGTGATAGCGAAACGATCTTGCACCTGTTCGAGGAACAGGGATTAGGTACTACCGGGCAACTGGATGGGATGTTCGCCTTTGCGGTGATTGAGGAAGATGAACTCTTCCTGGCGCGCGATCCCATCGGGATCAAACCACTCTACTATGGCATCGAGAATGAGGGCAGCGCCGAGCAGACGCTCTACTTTGCCTCGGAGTTAAAGGCCATCTCGCGCTGGGTGGATAATGTACGCGAGTTTCCGGCGGGAACCTACTACCACTCGCGCAACGGCTTCCGTACCTACTACACCGTCCCTGATAATATTCCTCGGGCGATGCCGGTTGAGGTGCATGCACAAAATGTACGCCACACACTGGAAGAAGCGGTCACCAAGCGCCTGATGAGTGATGTGCCGCTTGGCGCGTTTCTGTCGGGCGGGCTGGATAGCAGCGTAATTGCCGCGATTGCCCGCCGGCACAAGGATGAACTGCACACCTTTGCCGTCGGCGTCGAGGGCTCGCGTGACGTAGAGGCAGCGCGGCGGGTAGCAAAGCATATTGACTCGGTGCATCACGAGTATGCTTACTCCATTGATGAGGTGCTGGAGAAGCTGCCCGAAATTATCTATTACCTGGAGTCATTTGACCAGGATCTGGTACGTAGCGCTATTCCGACCTACTTTTGTGCGCGCATGGCCGCTGATTATGTCAAAGTGATCCTGACGGGCGAGGGCGCCGACGAGCTGTTTGCCGGGTATACCTACTATAAAGATATTCACGACCCGGATGCGCTCCACAAAGAGTTGCGCCGCTCGGTCAATAGCCTGCACAATGTCAATTTGCAGCGGGTTGACCGTATGACAATGCGGCATAGCATCGAGGGACGGGTGCCCTTCCTGGACACGCAGATGGTTGAGATGGCGCAGACGATCCCGGCGGATCTGAAGCTGCGCGCCAATGGGAACGGCAAGCGGGTGGAGAAGTGGATCTTGCGCAAAGCCGTGGAGGATCTGCTGCCCCACGATATTGTCTGGCGCAACAAGGAGCAGTTTGACGAGGGCAGCGGCACAGTGGATATGTTGCAGGAGATTATCGAGACGGCCGCCGCCTCGATTGACCCGGTTGAGTATGCGGCACGCTACCCACAGGATCGCCTGCGCTCGGCGGAGGAGTGTTACTACCACAAACTGCTGGTAGAGGCGTACGAGAAGCCCGAGGTGGTGCTGCGCAATGTCGGCCGCTGGCACGACCGGGAGGAGAAGGGTTAACGGTTACGGGTTAACGGTTACGGGTTAACGGTTACGGGTTAACGGTTAGATAAGATAACACGAGTTACGCGATCACTGACCCGAAAGCGTATGTCGCCTCCGGCAGGGTGGAAGATTCCTTTCTTTTTCACAAACATGTTGCACGTTGTGCAACATGTTTGTGAAAAAGAAAAAAGGTACTATGCTGCCGCAGGCGAAGCCGGCTTCCGTCGGGTGAAACGTCCGGTTTGCATATCAACCGCATAACTCATGTTAGATGAAGTTTGAAAAAATAGTCCGGATATGTGATTCACTGGCGTCCCGGCTTTAGCCGTACGTGACTCACTGGAGTCCCGGCTTTAGCCGGTGGAATGCCTGCCAGGGCCGGGACATACTGCCGGGAACACCCGGACCGACTGAAGCCGGGACTCCAATCCTGCGATGTCCGGATTACAATTTCAAAGTTCGTCTAACAGGAGTCAGGCAGGGGAAGTTTGGAACGCGAAGGCCACGAAATAAGCGAAAGACGCGAAACCGCTGGTGTCGGCAGCGTTGCCACGCAGATTTCATGGCTTTCGCCCTCTTTCGTGACATTCGTGGTCCGAGCCTCCCTACCGACCGACAGATGCCTGCATTACATATCACGCAGCACGCAGCACATATGGTTTCTCTCCCACTAACACTGCTGGTCATGGCGATCCTCTTCTGCACGACCTTTACGCGCTCGACGCTGGGGTTTGGTGACGCGCTGCTCGCTATGCCGATCCTGGCCCTGGTGATCGACATCCGCATGGCGACACCGCTGGTGGCGTTTGTGGGCACAACCACCGCGCTGACAATCCTGCTCCAGGGCTGGCGTACCGTGGATCTGCGCGCCGCCTGGCGACTGATCCTGGCTTCCTTTCTAGGCATTCCCATCGGTTTGCTGCTGCTGAAGGGCGTCCCGGAGGGACTGGTCAAGGCGGTGCTGGGCGTTGTGCTGATTCTGTTCGGGCTGTACAACCTGGCACGACCGGAACTTCCGGCGCTGCGGTACGGCGGCCTGGCCTATCTCTTCGGGTTTATCGCCGGTATCCTGGGGGGCGCGTACAACACCAATGGCCCGCCGATTGTGATGTACGGCACGCTCCAGGGTTGGTCGCCGGAGCGGTTTCGCGCGACGCTCCAGGGCTACTTTGTGCCGACCGGCCTGCTGATCCTGCTGGGGCACGGGGCCGCCGGGTTGTGGACGCCGCAGGTCTTCTGGCTGTTTGGCTGCTCCTTCCCGCTGATTATGCTGGGCGTGTTCCTGGGGGGGCGGCTGAACCAGGCCATCCCGAAAGCGCGCTTCGAGCGGGTGTTGTATCTCTTCCTGATTGGCATTGGAATTCTGCTGATTGTGTAACCTCCACAGTGCCGGCAGGCGGCACGCTCTGCCCTATCCCCATGTCCGGGCAGCTTCCTCCCTTTTGACTAAGCGCTGTTCCTTCCTGAGACTGATTTCCGTCTATCAGTGTATTTTTACAATAGAGTTACCCATACACACATCACGGAACCCGTAACGACAACTGGTCATACCGATGGGTTGTCATAGTACGACAACAGGATTTCTTGCTCATCGCAGAGACGCATCGGTATCAGCATCGGCTCCTGCTCTGCAGTTTACCAAAGGTACACGGTTGCTCACCCAAAAGGAAATTTCGCCTCCGGCAGGGTGGAACCGGCTTTTGCGTCTGGCTTAAAGATTAGTATACCTACACAGGGAAGGAACATTATGATAACTCATGAAGTAGCGCAACGCGGACAAACGCCGGCGCAGACGATTGCGCCAACCCAACCGCGCGAACGAATTGTGATCGTTGATATCCTGCGAGGCTTTGCCATCTTCGGCATTCTGCTGGTGAATATGCTGATCTTCGCCGCGCCCGTTTATCAGTTTGTCCTGGAAACATCACCCTGGCCCGGCCCGGTTAATCAGGCGGCTGCGAGCTTCATTCGTTTCACGGCTGAGGGCAAGTTCTTCACCATGTTCTCGCTGCTGTTTGGGTTGGGCCTGACCATGCAAATGAGTCGGGCCGAGAGTCGCGGCATCCGCTTTGTGCCGCTCTACTTGCGGCGTATGTTCATCCTGCTGCTGTTTGGCCTGGCACATGTGCTGCTCTTCTGGCCGGGTGATATTCTCACCTACTATGCCATCCTGGGCACACTCCTGCTCTTCTTTCGCAAGCGCTCCCCGCGGACACTGCTCATCTGGGCCGTCATTCTGCTGATTATTCCAATGGTGCTCAACGCCGGTCTGTTCGGCCTGGTTGCCCTGGCAGGCAGCACGCCCGAAAGCGCAGCCATTGTTGATGAGCAGATGGCCCTGACCATCGCCGAGTATGAAACCAGTTACCAGGAAGCCCTGCGCATCTACACCGAGGGCAGCTTTGCCGAGATGGCGATGCAGCGACTGCAGGATTTTGCGTTTTCGACGATGGGAATCTTTCTGAATGGCATGTTCTTTGTCATTCTCGCCATGTTCCTGCTCGGTCTGTATGTGGGCCGCCGCCGACTGCTGCACGATATTCCGGCCAATCTGCCCTTCTTCCGCCGGGTGATGCGCTGGAGTCTGGTGGTGGGACTGGTTGCCAACCTGCTGTACGTCTGGTTAAATACGCTTATCAACCCGGCGGAGTTTTCGTTGCCCTTGCTGCTCTCGGTCGTAAGTTTTGTCATTGGTGCGCCCGCGCTCTGCCTGTTTTATGTGACGGCACTCATCCAGTTGACTCAGAATCAATCCTGGCAACAGCGGCTTATGCCGCTGGCGGCCGTAGGGCGTACCGCGCTCAGCAACTATCTGCTCCAGACCCTGGTCTGCACAACAATTTTTTATGGCTATGGCCTGGGACTGATGGGACAGGTCGGCCCGGCACTCGGCTTGCTCTTGAGCATTACCATTTTCTCGGTTCAGGTGATCATTAGCAACTGGTGGGTGCGGCGGTTCCGCTTTGGACCGATGGAGTGGCTCTGGCGCACCGCTACCTATGGCAAGCTGCAGCCGATGCGGGTACAATCCCTGCAAGAGCGCCATGCCACGGGTTAACGTTCCGGTTCAGTTGATCACGCGGCTGTCGGCCCGGCGCTCCTCCGCGTCCGATTTTACAATCTCTTAGCATTCTGTTAACACTCTCATAGAGGAACCACAATCTTCGGGCGCTACGCTAATACGGAACCGTGTCTGCATATCTGGGACGCGGTTTCGTATACTCTACGACCAGACGATGATCAGACAGAGGAGCTATGCGGTTGGTTCCAAACCAGGCGTTTGCCTGGATGAATGTCCCGATTCGCCTGCGCCCTGCCGGAGGCGAAAATGCCTTTTGCGTCAGCAATCGCGTAACTCCTGTCAGACAGAGGAGGAATGATCCGGTGAATACATCCTGGAGCAAGGCTGATCTGCACATTCATACCAACTATAGCAGTGATGGAACGGCAAGTGTTATCGATATTCTGGAGTATGTCGCTGCCAACACCGATCTGCGGGTGATTGCCGTCACCGACCATGATCGGATTGACGGCGCGCTGGAGGCCCGGCAGATTGCCGGTTCCTACGGCATTGAAGTGATCGTCGGCGAGGAGGTTTCGACGGTAGAAGGTCACATGCTGGCGCTGTTTATCGAGGAGCCGCTGCTGCCGCACTGTCCCGCCGCCGAGACGATTGCTGCCGTACATGCGCAGGGTGGGTTGTGCATTCCGGCGCATCCCTACGGCTGGCGCGTGCCCTCGATGGGCCAGACGCGCCTGCACGAGCGCTGCGTTGGCCCCGACTGCGAGTGGCCGATTGATGCCATAGAGACGTTTAACGCGGGGCTCTGGCTGGCCCGGAACAATGTCCAGGCGGCTGCGGTGGCACGGCAACTGAACATGCCCGGCTGCGGTGGCAGCGACTCGCACCATCTGCCGACGCTAGGCCTGGGGGACACGCAGTTCCCCGGTACTACGGCCGCCGATCTGCGTGCGGCCATCAAAAGCGGCCAGATCCAGGCCGGCGGCATGCAGTGGACCCTGGGCCACAATGTCGAGTTTATCAGGCGCTGGCTGGTCGGCCAGACCCAGCGCGTACTCAGGCCGTCCACTCCGTAACAGCGGGGCCCGCTTCAAAGAAGATCGACGGCAGCAGGTTGAAGCGGCGATTCAGCCAGGGCAGCAGCAGCCGCACTGCCCGCTGGCGGAGCGGCGGGATAAACAACAGTGAGGCGACTGCCCCGGCAATACCGGCACGCGGACGATCTTCATAAAAGAGCATAAACACAAGCACAGCCATGGCGATCATTCGTCCAGGGTGGCGTTGGCGTCCCCGGTGCTGCCGGGTTTGCAGCCGGTCCACCAGCATACAGGCCAGGCGTGTGCGCGCCCAGAACATCTTCGGGTGTCGCTCGAGGCTACGCAGGAAGGTAGCGATTTCTTCAACTTCGAGCGGCGGTAAGTCGGCGTTGCCCGACCAGGCTGCCTGGTGCTGCGCGATAACCTGGCGCACGCCGGGCGTCTCGGCGATCACGGCGCTCCAGTCGGCGTGCCGGGCAGACCATGCGGCAGCAAACATCCGCAGCATCAGCGCGCGAATCTGCCGGGCCACATTGAGCAGATCACAAAAGTAGTAGGCGCTCTCCACCACGCCGGCCGCGCGCGCATCCGCCACCGGAGCCAGGCGCGCTAACCGTTCGGCATGTCCGGCGAGGCATTCTGACGCCGCGGCATCCTCCCGCAGCAGCGTTTCCCGGTCCTCTATCGCGGTGGCAAGATAGGCCCAGATAACCAGCGAAGCCGTTGGTCGCATCCACCAGATCCAGAGGAGCGGCGGCAGGTAGATCGATCCCAGCGTACGCTTCCCGTGCGTGAGACGCCCGGGATACCAGGCCTGCGCGATCACCTGTGTTGAGTCCCGATAGAGATCGGCGACCGCCGCGCCGAACGGTTCGCCAAAATGTTCATCGCACCAGCGATAGACAAAGGCTGATGTATCCAGGTCAGGATTGTGAACCAGGGCCGCCGTCAGCGCGCTGTTGAGTTCCGTCCAGAGGCTCCAGCCCTCGCTGCCGAGTGCCGCTCGACCGCCGCCCCAGCCCCCGGTGCCATTCCAGGCCCAGACACCCGCAAACTGCCGGTTGGTTGCCGACGCATGCTGGAGAACCGACTGGTGCAACTCCCCGATAGAACTGGGCACCATCCCAAAGAGTTCATACTCGCGCCGGTTCTGCATTTCAACGATCTGCGCCGGGCCGGGGAGGCCAAGCGTCGGGTTATGCGGCAGGTGCCGGAAGAAGTCCGAGGGACCATGCTTGATCGAGACCAGCAGATGCGGCGAGGTATAATCCGCGAAGGTGGCTCCATAGCGAGTGGGCGACCAGAGCAGATCCCCCAGTTCGCCAATGCCGATACTCCAGGTGCGGATGATCAGCAGCCGGTCGTAGGCTTCGCACACCGGCAGCAGCGTAGCGATCAGACGGCGCAGGCTGTCGGCGGTGGTGTAGAGCATGTGGCCCATGTAACGCTGGCCCTGGTTATGCGCACCGCCCGTCTCCCCAACCCGCACAATCACCCCCCGCACCTGGGGCAGCAGCGTAAACAATTCTTCCACGGCCCAGCGGTTGATCTCCGCCAGACGTGGGTTGTGCGCTGTCATCCGCCGGGCAAAGCGCCGCACAGGAGGCGTACTCCACTGCATATCGGTCGTCACAAAAACTTCCATGCCGCGCTGTACCGCATCCGCGAACAGCGGCCCAAATGCCTGACGGTATATCATCGCGCGCAGGCGATAGGGACTGTTGCCGGGGTAGATCTCAACCGGGGCCGTCTCAAAGCCAACCAGATGGGGCAGGTTATCGATGACAATGCCGGTGTAGCCCTGCGCCTGAATTCGCTCAAGGTATGCGCCGGCCCGCGCCAACCCCTGCGCAAGCTGGGGCTGATCGACAAAGGGCATCTGGGGCAGATCAAGCTGGTAAAACGGGAGGGAAGACCAGTTGCGGAAGGGTTTGGCCGGATCGTAAAACGGACCGCTGATATCGCTCAGGCAGCGACGAGTCATGGAGCACAATTCCTTCATCTCAGAATGATGCAACAGATAGCAGTATAGCATGCTCTGGGCCGCATCCTTCCAGCGCTACCTGATCGCCCCACGAAACCAGGTATAATGCATACCAGCAGTGTTGCGTGAGATCATTGCATGTCTCAATTTTTGCCTGAGAATGCATGCCGCCTCGTGGAAACAGCCGGGTTCCAGGAAGCGGCATGCGTCGTTATAATTGGTAAATATACAAGTGACGCAGTTCCGTAACCCGGAAGAGAATTTCACCTCCGGCAGGGCGGAATCGGACATCCTTTTTGGAAAAAAGTGGCTCTCCGAGCCACTTTTTTCCAAAAAAATCGAAAATAGAGCATCTTTTTCAGAAAACATTGGCACAAAGTGCCAATGTTTTCTGAAAAAGGTAAAAAGAGGACTATGCTGCCGCAGGTGAATCGGGCTTGCATCGAGTGAAACGTCCGGTTTGCATGGCAACTGCGTAAGTTCTATCCAATAGAGTAATGATCAGAACTGTGTGAAAGGAATGTGCGTTGACCACCTCGAGTGAGCAAATGCGCCGGCCGGACGTTGACTATAGCCGCAAATGGTACGCAATGGCAGCCGTCGCCATGGGCATTTTTTTATCAACAATTGATGGCAGTATCGTCAATATTGCCCTCCCCACGCTGGAGCGTGAGCTAAACACCACCTTTGCCATTGTGCAGTGGGTGGCGCTGGGCTATTTTTTAACAGTGACAATTCTGCTGTTAAGCGTGGGGCGTCTGGCCGATATTATTGGCAAGAAGCTGCTCTACACGCTGGGGTTTATTATCTTCACCGCCGGTTCGGGATTGTGCGGGGTGGCGCCGACGATTGCCTGGCTGATTGGCTTTCGCGTGCTCCAGGCGGTCGGTGCGGCGATGATGATGGCGCTGGGTCCGGCCATTGTCACCGAGGCATTTCCGCCGAGCGAGCGGGGTAAGGCGCTGGGCATCACCGGGTTGATGGTCTCGATTGGGATTGTCGTCGGACCGACGCTGGGGGGTGTGCTGATCGAACAGTTCTCCTGGCACTGGATTTTCTTTGTGAACATACCGGTTGGTATTGTTGGTATCTTGATCGTGCTTCGGTTTGTGCCGGATACCCGGCCGCCCGGCGGGCAGCGGTTTGACTACCTGGGGGCCGTTACGCTCTGCCTCAGCCTGATCGGGCTGCTGTTGGGGATGACGCTGGGGCAGCAGTTTGGTTTTGATCAGCCGATAATTCACATGCTCTTTGCCGGTTGGATTATCTTTCTGCTCATCTTTATCTTCATTGAGTGGAAGAGCCGCCAGCCGATGGTCGATCTGACGCTGTTTCGCAATAGTCTGTTTAGCATAAATCTGATCAATGGGTTAATCTCTTTCATTCTGGTTGCCGGGAGCCTGATGCTGATACCCTTCTATCTGGAGAATATCCTGGGGTATGATACACAGCGCGTCGGGTTGCTGCTTGCGCCGGTACCGATTGCGCTGGGTGTGGCCGCCCCCATCGCCGGGGCGCTGTCGGATCGGGTGGGGACGCGTGCCATCACCATTGTCGGGCTGCTGGTGATGCTGGTCGGCTATGCCGGCCTGATGTCGCTCGATACGCATACCAGCGTGCTCGGCTACATTCTGCGCTTTCTGCCGGTTGGCCTGGGGATGGGAATTTTCCAGTCGCCCAACAACAGCGCCGTGATGGGCACCGTACCACAGACGCGGCTGGGGGTAGCCTCCGGGTTGCTGGCGATGACGCGCACGCTGGGGCAAACGGTCGGCATTGCGCTGTTGGGAACGATCTGGGCCGGCCGGGTGGCGGCTGCCGCGAGTGAGCCGTTGACAGGGCAGACAACGGAAGCGCCGCCGCCGGCTCAGGTTGCCGGGCTGCACGATACCTTCTTTGTCGCGGTGGTGTTGCTGCTGCTGGCGCTGGGGTTGAGCACCTGGGGCCTGCTGCAGGAGCGCCGGGCAACGCTCCGGCGGCGTGAGTCGTCCCGACCGATTGCGTAGGTCGCGTTACAGACCATGTGTTACGCGGTCGTTGACCCGGCAAGGAATTTCGCCTCCGGCAGGGCGGAACTGCTTTTCGAGGGATAAATCCGCCGGTTTGAAAGCCGATCACGTAGGTCGCGTTACAGACCACGAAGGCTGCTGGTCGTCACAGCAGCCTTCGTGGTCTTGGCACTTTCGCCCCATCCAAATCGTGCCTGAGGATATTGTAGCGCAGCAGGCCGGCAACGGTAACTGGTCATTTGACCAGACTCGCTCCTGGTCAGGTGACTGAAGGGGCGCTGGACCTTTCTCCTACGCGGCTACGCGCCTTCGCCCTGTAGATTAACCTCGAATGTAAGAGCAATATCGGGTGAGAGTGACGCGCGCACCGAGCAATATTTGTTCAGCGCCAGATCAACCGCGCGCTCCAGTTGCTCGTGGCGCAGGTTCTGTGCTGTCACCTGAACGCGCAGATGGATGCGCTGGTAGGCCCAGGGCGGCTGCGGAGCCTGCTCACCCTCCACGGCAATGACCAGCCGCGCCAGGTGCGCCCGCTGCTTTTTGATAATCTCGACAATATCGTGAGCAGCGCATGCGGCCAGGGCAATCAACAACCCGTCAGATGGCTTAATGCCGATATCGTTAGGCGGCGAGAGGACAACCGTATGATTTGTACTGTCCACGGCCAGATAACGGTGTTCATTGACCCAGGTAACTTCGATCTGTGACATGACTACTCCTTCTCTCTCGATTA
>CAKZQX010000784.1 GCA_937141995.1 uncultured Chloroflexaceae bacterium
TGCTCCAGAGCCGGGCGGGAGCGCTCTCCATATCCGGACTCATTGTTTCATGATCACTCCCGCATGACGGACAGGATGGGGGCCGGGCCAACATCCCCATGACCAACCCTTTCCAGACAGTCTCTTACACCCAGTGCAACATGTTTGTGCAAAAGGATGTCCCATTTCGCCCTGCCGGAGGCGACACGTCCCTGCAGGTTTGTGACCGCGTAACGTGTGTCATTTTATCACATGTACTAGTCTACTACGCTATGTAGGTCACACGAGTGAATGCTACGCAAGTACTATAGACAAATCTTTAACGAACAAAGTATGATATATATCAAGAGCCGGGCATTTCTGGCATTACAATGGGTTGAAACACTGCCACCGGATGATACCTAATGTGGCCGGATGTCCTCTTTATCTTTATAGAACAATAGAAACCCCATCCGGAAAATGCATTCTTTGCACGTACCCGCATATTTGACTTGTCGCCGAAAGGACCTGCCGTGACGCAGATAATTGCATCGCAGTATGACATCATGGAGGACCAGGACCAATTAATCGCGGTTCTGGAGCGTTACCGCACTTACTTGCCTTTTGTAGATGAAGAACTGGCACGCCACCAGTCCCTTCGTCAGGATTTAAAGCAGCATCAGGGATTGAGCGAACAGACGCTGGCAGAATGGCGTCAGGCGTTGGCCCAGCGCTGGGAGTGTGAAGTCGTCGGTCAGCGTCTGTACCAGCAGATCCAGAGCCGGCTCCGCGACTATTTCGGTACCGACTCGCCGCATCTACGCATTGTTGCGCCGGACAATGATGAGAAAGCGCGGACTGCGGCCGAGCTGCTCAACGACCTGCGCCGCCTGGAAGCATCGCTGCGGTTGATGCAACCTCGCCCGCCCTTTGTACGACTGCAGTTGACCGAGTTGACCCGGGTCTGTACTGATCTTGAGCAGGCGCTGACCCGGACCCAGCATTGCGAACGCCAACGTCACAGTGCGATGCTGGAGCAGCGGCTGGCGCACAACCTCTACGAACAGGCGCGGAAACAGACCCAACGCTTACTGACTGAGCATCTGGGGGAACCGGTCGAACTGGTTATGCCGGCGATGGCCCGCTCGCACGCCGGGAATGAATAGTTCCTGCCCGATCATGAGCCGAGTTACGCGGTTCCGCCCGACCGGAGGCGACATGCCCTCCGGTCGGGCGGAAGCCGGCTTTTGTGGCAGTCACCAGAAAGAAGACTACACCGCGTACGTTGTGAAATATGAGGAAGAAACTGCGGCAGTGGATTTCCCAACTGCCGCCGGTTTATCATTTGCGCTGCGCTGGACTAGACCGTAGGCGGTAGCACCGCGATACGGGGACGGGTCGTGGTCGTTTCGGTCCAGCGTATTGTGTTGGTTTCTGTTGCCTGGGCCTGGAAGGGCAGGCGGCGCTTGCTCAGATCTTCCTCAACCGCAACCATACTGGTGATGACCTCCGTCTCGAGACGCCCAGCCAGGCATGCGGCCAGTTCCCGGGCGGAGGGCGTATCGGCGAAGAGCAGTGCCTGCGGATGGCGTTCATCCACAAGTTGCACCAGGACATCAAGCAGTGGCGGCGCGGCCTCCGGGGGCGCTGTTGCGGGTCGAACCACCATATCGGCCCCCGCCGATAACAGCATCCCTTCATTTTGATCGGCCCCCAGCAACACCGCACCGCTCCAGGCATACACCGACTGGGCCAGCCGGGTGGCCCACGCGACAAAATCCCGCGAGGGCAGGCTGGCGTCGGGAACTACCGCCCAGATTCCATCATATACCTCCGGCTGAGCGGGAATACCATACGTCGCAACCAGCGTGATTGCCTGTTCAGGGCAGGCCGGCACACAGAGCAGACAGTCGATACAGGTATCGTAGATCTGCGCCACGGCCCGGCCCTGCTCATTTGTAACCATTCCAATGGCATGATATGGGCAGGCAGCAACACAGATCTGGCTGCTCTGACAGCGGTCCTCGTTGACAATTACAGCGGGCATACCAGGATCCTCTCTGTTTTTCCCAGATATGGTGCGGATACAACATCTTAGAATCTCAGAACACCTCAGAGTACGGACTGCGTTACAGCCGGTACCACCAGGTTGCCCAGGTTGCCGCTAACCATCCCAGGATCCAGATCCCCAGGTTGCAGAGTATAGTTACACCAGAACTACTCAGGGTCGCGCGGGCATGCGCTCACGCTACGCCACGCCATCAACGTGATCGCCGGCTCGTCGGGAGCACGTTGGACCAGGACGAGGGAGTGGATAGATGCACCCTGGTGGTCAGGGAACGGGCTTATTTATAACGCAGTGCGTCTAACGCACTGCATTATAACATAATCTGTCGGAGCATGCGAGAGGCGATGGTATGCAAACCAGGCGTTTGCTCGGACAAAAAGCAGACAGCGCCTGCCGCATATCTACCGCACCTGCTTACACACGTTACGCGGCCCCTGAACTGGTAGGGTGGAAGAAACTATCTTTTTCACACAAAATTTTGCACAAAGTGCAAAATTTTGTGTGAAAAAGATAAAAAAAGTACCATGCTGCCGCAGGCGAATCCGGCTTCCATCTGGTCAAACGTCCCATTGGGATGCTCACCGCGTACGTCGTGTTGCTTACGGAAGCGCCGAATGCATCCGCGCATCTCGATCCAATCGGATGTGGTATCGTACGTGCCGGGGTAGCAGGGGAACAGGACTTACGTCCGGGCTCCATATTAAAAAAAAGTTAGGAAGCATACGTATACTGAGATCCCGAGAGGTTTGGCATCCAATCTAACCCACAGGGAGTTTTGTATGCAGCGAGTACACATCTTTGTTTCATGCCTGTTCGTAGTCGTACTTCTGTTTGCAGTTGTGGCGCGTGGTCCGCTGGCGGCACTGTCAGCGGGGGAGAACGCGCTCTATCTGCCGCTGATCATCGGGGGAGGCAATCAACCACCCGGTGGGGATGGCGAAATCGGGGTCACGGCGGCAACCTATCTTGGCGGCGACGGTGAGGATAGCACCTCAGCGGTGGCGGTTGCGCCTGACGATAGCGTTGTCCTGGCGGGCATGATGCCGGGGCATAATCCCGGCGGAGCGACGCCGGTTACGCTGCTTGGCGGCGGCGATGGGGTGGTGGTTCGGCTGGACCCGGATGGGCAGGCGGTACGCTCGGTGACCCGCATCGGCGCTACTGTTACCGACCTGGAGATTAACGACAGCGGCAACATGGTTGTCTGTGGCGCGTTCGGCGTAGCGGTCCTGAATGCCACCGCCAGTGAAACCGTCTGGAGTGCAGATCCGGGTACGGGCAACCGCTGCGCGCTCGGCAGTGACGGCACAGCAGCGGTACTCGTGGGCAGCACCGCCTATGTGTACGATAGTGATGGAACGCCGCTCGATAACTGGAGTATCAGCGGGAACGGGACGAATGATATTGCCGTCGATGGAGCAAACAACCTGGTGATTGCCACCGGCTACACCCAGGTGAGCGGTAATCTTCAGGTGGCCTTTATTCGGGCATGGGACTACACCGGCACCCTGGACTGGAAGAGCTATGACTTCTCCAGTGCGCCGGGGCTGGGCGCGGATACCCGGGGCGAGCGCATCGCCATCGGGCAGGATGGGAAGCTCTACTTTGCCGGCTCAATCAATGGCGGCACGGGAGCCTCGATCTTCTCGCGTGATCCCAAAGACTTCGACCAGAAAATTGATAACGACCCGCGGGCAGTGAAAACGGACGATTACACCCGTGCCACCAACATTGGCTCCGTGAAAATGACCTGGTTCGGGCGGTATGAGCCAACCGACGGGACGCTGGTCACCGGCCAGTCGCTGCTGACCCGGCGCACCAGTGACAACAAAGGCAACTCAATCGGCGTGAACGCGATTACCGCTGATGCAACCGGGCGGGTCTACCTGGCCGGCAGCGCCTCCTGCTGCATCAAGGAGCGCGACAGCCGGCAGATTGCCGGGATAACGGTAGGCGGCTACGAGGGCAGTGAGGCCTATTTTATGGCGCTCTCGGCTGACTTTAAGGAGCGACTGGTCTGGACGCCCTTCGCCGGGCCGGATGTCTCGGCGGGCGGCAGGTTGACCTGCGCGTCCTCGGCGGTGAGGGAGGCAGGCTCGATCACGAGGTCGATCGTCAGCTCCTCCCCCTCGGACGTAAGCAGCACGAGGCGTCCATCCTCTTCCTCCACCAAAGCGCTACCGGACGGATCGGCGCGCACCGGGCGCTGTGTG
>CAKZQX010000785.1 GCA_937141995.1 uncultured Chloroflexaceae bacterium
TGGAGGGCGGCGCAACCGATGCATTGCACCGGTTGGCCCATATCGTGGGGTTGACCGCGCTGCGTACTTCGGTTGATGCCGGCGGCCGGCAAAGCCAGGATCTGATGGCCCGCCCGGTGATCTATGCCGGCAATAGCGATGCCCGTGATCAGGTAGTCGAGGCGCTTTCGGGCCGGGCCGAAACGCTGGTGGTGGATAATGTGCGTCCGTCGCTGACGCAGGAACGGCTGGAGCCGGCCCGCGAAGCGCTGAGTCGCCTGTACGACGAGCGTATCCTTACCCGTCTGCCCGGTCTCCCGACGCTGCGTCGCCTGTGCCATGTGCCGGTGACAACGGCCTGTAGCATGTCCGGTTTGATGACGCGCTTTATTGCTGAGCGGAATAGCCGCAGGGTGTTAACGCTGGATGTTGGCGCGGCCGGCAGCAGTGGCTTCTACGCCGGCCCCGGTACCTACACGCTGTCGATCCTGGGGGCGTGCGGTACCGCTTACGGCATTACCACGCTGCTCAAAGAGCGGGGCGTTGCCGCTATTGCCCGCTGGTTGCCCTTCCCAATCAGCGAAACCGATCTAACACACTGGTTGCTGAATAAGCTGCTGCGTCCGCAGATGTTGCCCGCCAGCCGGGAAGATGTATTTATTGAGCAGGCCGTAACGCGCGAGGCGCTGGCGCTGGTGCTGGAAAAGCTCACCGATGAAGAGCCTGACATGGACTACGACATGGTGATTGCGGGTGGCGGGGTGCTGGCCCATGTGCCACATCCCGGTATGGCAGCGTTGATGTTGCTGGATGTTCTCCAGCCGACTACGGGGGAGAGTCTGCTGGCGCTCGATCTGCATCTCGATATTCTAGGGCTCTTGCCCGCCTGTGGGATGCTGGCAAAACTCAATCCCGAAGCGGCGGTGACGCTCTTTGAACGCGATCTGCTGCGTAATGTGCCGCTGGCAACTTGTGTCGTACCATTGGGTGAGGGCAAGCCGGGTGAGGTGGCGGTTGAGGCCGAGTTGACCTCCCGGCGCGGCAAGTTGCGGCGCGTAACAGTGCGGCACGGGCAGATTGCCCGTCTGCGGCTGGATCAGAGCAGCACCGGGCAGTTAACGTTGCGGCCGGCGGCCAATGTCCGTATTGGGCAGAATGAGCCGGGGGCGGAAGTTCAGACTGATATTGCTGCTATTAAGGGGAGCGCGCTGGGTGTGGTCATCGATGCGCGCGGGCGTCCGCTGCGCCTGCCGGAGGATGCTACGCAGCGTTGTGGACAGATCTGGGAGTGGTTGGTGGCGCTGGGTGCGGCGCAGGCTCCCAGTCCCTATGTTGATGTTGCTATCTCTGCCCCGGTTGTGGATGAACAGACCGGTGTGGCGCAGCCTGCACCGTGGCGCTCGACCAATGGTCGGGCCGGCGTGGTGGCTGAACCGACGCACCCCGATCATGCGCTGTCGCCGCAGCCGGAGCCGGTCGGCGCGGATATGTCGGAGATGCCCCCGGCGGATATGCCTGCCGCCCCGATGGTGGATCTGGAGCAGCCACAACCACCCGTTGCAGAAGAGACGACCGAAACGACGCGCTTTAAGCCGGGGACTCGCATCTCGCTGAGTGATCTGGCGGCGCAGGAGGAACAGCCACCCCCGCCGCAGCCGGTGGACTTGCCTGAACCGGCTGCAGGGACGACCATGGGGGAGGAAGAGGATAAGGTTCGACCGGGAACCCGTATCTCGCTGAGTGACCTGGCGGCGCAGGAGGAACAACCCGCCTCACCACAGCCGGTGGATTTGCCCGAACCGGCGGACGAAGTTACCACGGGTGAAGAAAAGGTCCGTCCAGGTAAACGTATTTCGTTGAGTGACCTGGCAGCGCAGGAGGGATCACCTCAGGCGCAAGCCTCGTCCAAACCGGAACCTGAATCGGATGAACTGCAGAGTGATCTGGCGAAGCTGCGCCAGAGTGTTGAAGAGCCTAAACGCGGTTGGTTCCGCCGAAAGAAATAAGCAGTGTAATTCCTTCTATTCAATACAATTATTTCTGCCACACCGCAATGCCCCGGCGCACTCTGCGCCGGGGCGTTTTATAACCGCGTGAAAGTAATGACAGGAGTTACGCAGTAGGGATTTGGACCACGAAGCTACTGCCGGTGAATCTGGCTTCCATCGGGTCAAATGTCCGGTTTGCATGTCAACTGCGTAACGCGTGTAAATCAAATGGCGCGATAGCACTCACGCCTTCACCGCGTAGCGCTCCGTGATCAGCGCCTGTATCCGGTTGCGGCTGTCTGTCGCGGTAACATCCGCCTCCTGCTCAATCTGCGCTACGGCATCGGCCAGTTCGGCATCCGCAACGACATAGCGAAACCAGTTGCTATAGTCGCCCCGATGGAGATGGTAGATCCAGGTGGTGTCGTCAATTACCGTGCTCTGCCGCATAAAATCGGTCAGGTTGTGGATAGTGTGACGTACCTGATTCTCAGGTCCGGTGAAGTAAAAGCTGGATTCCGGTCCCACGGCAACGATGTCTTCGCGGCGGGGTGGTGATGGGGGACTAACCGCAACTGCGGTCGCGCTGTCCACCGCGCCGTTGGTGACAGTTGTTGTGGCTGCTACCGGCATTTCCACGGGAGATTCGCCTGGTAACTCCACCTGCGAACCATTGCCATTAGTCACAGGTTGGCTGTCCGACGGGGTATGTTGTCGGGCATACAGCGGGTTCGCCGGTAGCAGCATTGTCTGTCGATCATAGCCACTGACCTGGCTTATACTGAAGGCATTCTCCAGGAGTGTCTGCAACAGGTATGTATTGGTTTTAAGCAGCGCAGTGGTTGTATAAACCCCCATCCCCAGCATATGCAGCCCGGTGATGTTGCTCATCTGGAACAGATCATACCAGGCCTGCATGGCTTCGCTGGTCTGCTTCGTCAGGGTACACCATGTATCCGGTTGCTGCTCGATCGGCTGGTGCTCAGGCATATGGTTAACTCCTTTCGCTGGTCTTTGCACGATATGGGTCTGAATAAGAGTGTACCATACCTCAGCCCGCCTGCGGTTATGACATTAGCAAACTGCTCGCTCCTCAACCGGAAAAAGCCGTGTTGCCGGATGCCCGGCCCATCCGTTTGTGGAGATCGTCTGATCTCGGTAATTATAACAACGGTCCGGGAGGCAATCTATTGCAGATTGCCTCCCGGACCGTGAAGCAGGATAACCGATAACCCCGGCATGAACGCGATGGTTAGTATCGCGTCGTTTGTCATCGCCGGCGAACGCGGCTTATCCTTCGGTCTCAGTAATAGTGACCTCAACAATTTCTTCGCCGGGCTCGGTAGCCATAGCCGGGTCCCGCAGCGGGATGTTGTTGACAATCTCCTGGCCCTCAAGGACCTCACCAAAGATGGTGTATTGTCCGTTCAGCCAGGGGGCCGGCGCGGTGGTAATAAAGAACTGTGATCCGGCGCTGTTAGGGTCGGCCGAACGGGCCATCGCCACCATACCGGGACGGTCAAACCGTAGTTCATTAGAAAACTCGGCGGGAATGCTATAGCCGGGTCCACCCGTGCCGGTACCGGCCGGGTCGCCACCCTGGGCCATAAAGTCGGCAATAACTCGATGCCAGGTCAGCCCGTTGTAGAAGTCGTTCCGGGCCAGAAAGACAAAGTTATTGACGGTCTGCGGCGCGACATCCGGGAACAGCTTGATCTGAATATCCCCGCGTGGTGTAGTAATCGTCGCGGTATACTCATGCTCCGGATTAATGGTCATTGGGGGTGGTGCATCATACGTTCGCACGATAGCTTGCTCCTCTGCTTCTCCCTCAGCGGCAACAACATCCTCATCCGCTCCAACTTCTCCATGAGCCGGTTCGTCGGCTGCTGTGCTGTCCGGCTGCATCATTTCAGCCCGGTTGATCAATAGCCAGGCGAGTGCGATAACGACAGCCAGCACAACCAGCATTGAGGCGATACCGCCAGGTGAGAGCGATGGTTTCTGTTCCTGTGCTTCTTTGGCCTGACTCACGCTAATCCCTCTTTCATCTACACAACCTTCATCTCCAGCAGCGTATTATAGCATGAAGCGGCGCACATGGAAGACCGATTTAGCGGAAAAGACCGCTGAACGGCAGTATCTACATAAGAGCGTATGTCCCGGTATCTTTCACATACACGAGTTACGCGGTTGCTATGCAACCCGGGCGTTTCACTCGATGAAAGCCCGATTTGCCTGCGGCAGCGGTGCGTTTTTATCTTTTGCACAAAAATGTTGCACACCGTGCAACATTTTTGTGCAAAAGCATGGAATCTTCGGCCCTGCCGGAGGCGAGATTGCCGTTTAGGTTCGTGATCCCGTAACTCGTGTCACATACACGAGTTACGGGGTTGTCATACAACCCGGGTGTTTCACCCGATGGAAGTCCGATGCGCCTGCGGCAGCATGGTACGTTTTATGCTTTATGCACAAAAAATTTATTTGTGAATTTTTTGTGCATAAAGCTCAGGTTTCTTCCGCTGTCAGAGGCTGAAATACCTTGTCGGATCAGGGACTGTGTAAGTGCTATCAAATACGGACGGCTTGACGCGCGTCTATTTGCAAGGAATTACCCGTAACCCGTAACCTCACTTACCAACCGCACGTTCCTGTTGCGGGTGCTGGGGTTTCTTCATTCCGGTAAACAACTCGACCCGTCGGTACTTCTCGTTCATCTCCTCCAGCGCATTCAGCACGATCTGCTCGATATCTTCGGGCGCAAGGTTGACGCCCTGATCCTGGATGGCTTTGATCCAACTGGCAATCGCGTGGGCCTGAACCTGCGCCTGAGCTTTGCCCATCATTTCGATCTTCTGGGCTTCGATCCGCGCGGCGCGTTCGGCATCTTCGATCTCGCGCTTGATGGCATATTCACGCTTGCTGCGCTTGATCTGCTCCGGATCAAGTGTCACGGAGGGGATTTCGAGGAAGTGAACGGTGATGCCCCAGTGCTGTCCTGAATCGCGCAGGCGGGTTTCTACTTCATTGGCAAGTTTACTGCGCTCGTTACTGCCATCAACGGCCCGGTTGATATGTTCATAGACTGCCGACCGCAGCAGGCCATCAATAACCTCGCGGATCTGCCGATCCAGCAGGTGCTCCCAGAAGGCGGTGCGTAGCATTGCGCGCTCCGGGCTCTGCTCCGTTTCGGTCGCCATCTGCTCAATTAGCCGGGCCCGGTTCGGCAGGTTGGCCAGTAGTTTCAGCGGTAGACGGATCTGGTACCCTACTTCCAGCGAGACTCCATTGATATTTTGCAATGAGCGTGTGTTAAGATGCTCAACAGTAAAACTACTCGACAACTCGTAGGTGGGCATGGTGGCAATATGCCGCTCAAAGGAGGGCAGCGGCGGAATAATGCGCGCCGGTCCTTCGCGCAGTCGGATACCGTTGGGGTGCCGGATGACCATCACGGTACCGCTGGGGATGTCGATAGTATTATTCCAGGCCCACGACAGGGCGGCATAGAGCAGTAATATCCAGATCAGCGGTATGACCACTGCGCCGGTTGCGCCCCAACCGGCTTCACCAATCAGCCCCGCCGCCGCAATTGAAAGCAGCAGGGAGAGGCTTCCCAACAGCAAAACCTCGCGCTGTTTACCCAGGAAGGCCAGACCCGCGCCAACTGCCAGAATAATAACGCCAATTGCCAGCAGCAGGGCGGTTGGCTGAGCGATATACATGATTGCCAGGGAACCAAATAGGAGTACAAGTGATGCAACGGCGATAGTGCGCATACGAACCTCCTTCGTTTAACTCGGCATGCGTTGCTGTTTACTGCAAAAACCGATCCACCCCTGCGATGCACGATAGCAAAAGGGTATCAGTGTAGTCAACCATCCGGGAATGTGCTGTAATCGGTCAGGTGTTATACGATGGGCGTTTCACCCGGCATGAAAATCCCACGCGTGATGTGGTGGGCATGCACCCCGGATATCTCTTTCTATGAAAACGGTCTGCGCCTGCGGTAGCATGGTCTTTTTCATAAATAACAGGACGTACGTGGTCACTGATCCGGCACGGAATGTCGCCTCCGGCAGGGCTTTTGCCCAGAAAAGTTGCACGTTGTGCAACTTTTTTGGGCAAAAGCTAAAGAAGTACC
>CAKZQX010000786.1 GCA_937141995.1 uncultured Chloroflexaceae bacterium
TTCCATTCTTTTTCACAAAACATTTGCACAACATGCAAATGTTTTGTGAAAAAGAAAAAACAAGTACCATGCTGCCGCAGGCGAAGCGGGCTTCCACCGAGTCAAACGCCCGGTTTGAACGAGCACCGCGTAACCTGTGTCAATTTATTGGTATGTTCCGCCTTTGACAAGGCGGAACATACGCACTCACGGCGAACCACGTACCTTCTGAGCGAACTGTCTTCCCGATGGCACAACCGGCGAATGTCCACATACCCGGTGGACACGGTCTAGCCTTACCGTACTGCCACGGGAACCTGGGCCGCAACTGCCGGGTCAACTGTCAGCAGCGTTACGCTGACCCACCCGGTCTGGTTGCGCGGATTGGTAATCTTATACCAGGAACCATCAGACGTTTTCGCCACTAACTGCACCGTCTCGGCGGCATGGATTTGATCCATGACCTTCCCCTGAAGGGTGGGAAATGCGCGTACATTACCGCCGTTAAAGACCGTCGCGGTTAACCCGGTTGGATCGGACGGTGCCACCGCTGCCTCCGGTTCCTCTGGAACAACCGGCAAAGCCGGTGCGGCCTGCCCAGTCACGGGAACCTGGGCCGCGACTGCCGGGTCAACTGTCAGCAGGGTTGCGCTGACCCACCCGGCCGTTGCCGGTGCTTCGACCCGGTACCATGTGCCGTCTGCCGTCTGCTCCTGAAGCCGCACAGTTTCGCCCGCCTGGAGCTGACCGAGCACGGCTCCCTGGAGAGAGGGCGCACTCCGAATATTACCACCATTAAAGACTGTCGCTGTCGGCATGCCCGGCGCTATCTCCGGTTCACCGACATCCTCTAAGAAATCACCTCCGCCGAAGAAGGGTGATGCGCCCAGATCCGGCTGTTCCAGCGCGATGGCATCGGCGGGCTCGACAATGTTGATATCCCCATCGAAATCGTGCATATGCACGATAAAGTTAACGCCAATCAGTTGCTCCGGCATATCCGGGCTGGTTCCTTCGACAAAGATCTCCAACTGATGGAGATAGCCGTCCTCGCAGACCCAGCTTTTGACCTCCGCCGCCTCGATATCATTGGGATTAAAATCCTGGCCGCTGCCGGACATATCGCTGCCGGACATGCTGTTCAGTTCTTCAATTGCGCGGAGAGTCGCTTCCCGGTCCATCGTGTAGACATCGCACTGCCGGCCGTCAAGCGACTCGCTGCCGGTCAGGACAAAGTCGAATACCTCGATGAACATCTCAAGTTCAACCATATCCAGTTCTTCGCGGAACGCGTCGGGTGTCACGGGCACACTCGACATACTGCCCAGACTCTGCTCACCCCGGTACCAGCGATCTTCGGGCGCGCCCAGGAATGCCACTGGTCCGTGAATGTAGGATTGCCCATTATACTGTATAAACTCCAGACCTTTGTCCGGGTCCATCTCCAGGAACATAGTCAGCAATCCGGTTACCTCTATGCGCGTGTTGTTGTTGTTAAACTCACCCGTGACATTGAGCAGTGACGTAGGCTGATTGGGATTGAGCGAAACATTGCCCAGCATCATCATCGCCTCGGGGGGCAACCCGGTCACGGCCAGATCCAGATCCATGCGAAAGACCTGCGCATCCAGCGATTGCGCCAGCGCTGCCGTCAGGGCAGCCTGCGCCCCTTCTGAAGTATCGGCCGGCGGTGCCGGGGTAGCGGTAGGCGTTGTGGTCGGCTCCGGAGTAGGGGTTGTGGTTGGTTCAGCAGTTGGTGTGGACGTTGGTGCATCTACTGTGTCGGCTGATTCTTCCGGAGTCGCCGTTGCTGCGGCGGGCTCCTGCGCGACCGGTTCAGCCTGACTCTGACCGCAGGCCGTGGCAAGCAGCAGCAGCAGCACCAGGAGTGATGTTTGTAAGATTGACTTCGACATAGCATGATCTCCTTCCTGCGGGTATGTGATGAATGGTCTGATTAGGGATGGAGAAATTCGTGTTCCGGTAGGCCCAATTCTGGTGTAGCCGGCTTATACTGCCCCAGACGATACGCGCTGCAACAGAGAAAAAATGAGGACTGCACACAATCCCCGGCTACGACTGTAACATGTTGTAGCGTTAGAGTAAATAGCACAAAGGGTTAGACGCCGCTAGTACCACCGCCATACACGCCAGGCTATACACCGAGTCACAAGCGGGTTATCGGGCATTCTTATCAGGTTCCGGCCGGTCATAGGTCAGCGAGTCGCGGCAGAGTGGGGTTCCGGCCGGGTGGAAAGGGCATCTCTTCCACTCGGCCGGGGAGAAAACCGTTCGCGCATGTTAGCGCTGCACCAGGGGGAGATAGACCGGCTGAACCAGTCGGAGCGTGTAGAGGCTGGAGCGATTGGCGAGATTGTCATCGGCGAAGGCATACAGGACCGGCGTCTGCACCACGTCCACCTGGATGGGGCCGGTGTAGCGCTGGTAGGTGTCCCCATCGAGCGAGTAGTAGACCGCCTGCACCCCGACGCCACTGTCGGTAGCGGTTAGTGTCACTGTAACACCGGAAGTCGGCCCGCTGCTGCTGCCGGTCAGCGTTGGAGGCAGGAGATCATTTGCCCGATTACCGTCAACTGCTATGGTTGGGGCAATGCTGGTCTCGAACTGCCCATCGCCATCACCATCGAACTGCAAATCGGCGACATCCAGTGGCGTTATGTCAAGTCGTGCTGTGCCGCCGGTTGGGAAGGTCAGATCCTGGTAGCGGATGGCCCGCGTTTTCGTTGTGCCGTCTCCGGCGGTCAACTCCAATGCCAGCGGATCGGTACCGACGGGGAAGGTGATGGTGTAGTTCTGGCGCAGCGGTAGCACAACCAGGTGGGCGTCGGCTCCCAGGCGGTAGGTAGTGACCTCCGGGAGTTCCTGCTGGAGATTGTTATTCGGGCTCACCGCCTGCGTGCTGACACCCGCCGCATCAGTGATCGTAACCGCCTCCGTGCCGGACAGCCGCAGATAGTAGGCCGCATCGGCCGGGGGCAGCGGCTCGGCATCCTGCCCGGTAACTGCCTGGAGTTGGGCCGGTGACGACCCTAAGATGACCCGCAGGCGCGCAAGCACTTCCGGGTTCTTCACCAGGCCGGTATGTTCCGCCCGCTCAAGCTCGGCCCGGTCGGTGGACTGTGAACAGATGGGGTAGATAATGCTGCCGGGCGCGTTGAACCCCGCGCCGGGAATGCCGCCGGGCGTGCAGGGAATATCCGTCACGCCATTTTGTACCCGCGCCGCACTGAGCAGCGGCACTGTCTGATCGCCCCGCACCATCGCCGCCGGTCGGGTGGTGTCAAATTCCTGGTGCGGCTTGCAGTTGAAGATGCCCAGGATGCTACAGCGCACGCGAATAACACTGTAGATGCTGCCCAGGGTGTCGTCGAGCTTCCTGATGCCGACGATATGGTAGTACTCCACATCACTCTGATCGCTGGTCCAGTTATCCTGACCATCCCAATCGTGGAAGGTGGCACCAGTCGTTCCCGGCGTACTACGCGGATAGCGGCGGTCCAGCAAGGGGATAAGCTGGTCGTAGGTGTAGCTCTCGCGCGTCCGGCCATCGCCGTCGATATCCCAGCCATCCTCATAGAAGGGCCGGCCGCCCAGGTTGAAGTAGGAGCGGCTCGGCAGCAGTTCGTGGGCGCTGGGGAAGAACTCGGACAGATCTTTGAACTGGCTGTCGGTGATCATAAACGGGAGAAAGCCATTCTGCCCGGTTTCGAGGGCCGCAAGCGATTGGGGCGCGCCCAGCCAGGGCGTTGCGACGGTGATCAGCTTCTCAACCTGGCCGGGATAGTCCAGAATGTAGCGGCGGGCCAGGATGCCGCCCATGCTGTGCGCCAGGATGTTCACGCGTGTGTCGGGGTAGAAGCGCTGGATGCAACCGACATACTCGGCGATACGGGCGGCATTTTCGCTGTTGCTCTTACGCCAGTCGTAAGCAAACACAAACAGCGTCGGCTGGTTCGTGCGCTGGCCGGCAACATCGCAGCCGCTGGTGGTGCGCCGCGCGGGCTGACCGGCGACATCATACTCGCGGTAGCCGCCGCGTGCCGGGTCGGTCAGCATTGCCAGGAGCGGCTGG
>CAKZQX010000787.1 GCA_937141995.1 uncultured Chloroflexaceae bacterium
CCTGCTGTGCAGCAGATGCAGTTACTACAACCCCTGCATGTCTCTCTGGTAGAGTTGCGGCAACTACAGTTTCTGCATCTCGTGGTGGGCAGCATTCCCCGTGAGAGCCTGGATAATCTTCAGGTGGTGCTCTTCCGCCTGCCCTTTGTGATTGTGCCGGTGCATACCTATGATGAGCGCGTGTTGATTTTTGCCGCAACCGACCAGGCGCATGTCGCCATCCTGGAGCGGGCATTGCGTAGCGTTTTTCTGCAGCCGCTGGAGCTACCGGATGAATTATCCGGCACGGCTGCCGAGGTTATTACTACCCTGCAGGAGCGCCGCGCCGAGGTAGAACAGCAGCGCAAAGCTCTGGCTCAGGAGCGCAGACAACTGGCCGACAACTGGCGGGAAACCCTGCTGAGTCGCTGGTGCCGGGCCCGCAGTAACGCGGCGGTGACGCGTACCATCAGTCGGTTGGGCTACCGCCGGGAGATCTACCTGATGACCGGCTGGGTCGCCGCGTATGACCTGGAGCATATGATCCGGCTTGTTCGAGAGTTGACCGAGGACCGCGGCGATATCGAAGTGATCGAACCGCGTCTCCGGGGGGAGCGCGAAGTGCCGACGCTGCTGCGCAACCCACCCTTTTTGCGCCCCTTTGAGCAAGTTGTCTCGACCTTTGGCTTTCCTACCTATGACGAGCTTGATCCGACCCCACTGGTCGCATTAACGTTTATGGTGATGTTCGGCATGATGTTTGGCGATGTGGGGCATGGATTGCTACTCATGCTGGCGGCGCTAGGTCTGCGCTGGTGGGGCAAGATCAACGCGGTTGCCGATGTGCTGCTGGCCTCGGGCGCCGGCGCGATGGTCTTTGGTCTACTCTACGGCAGCCTGTTTGGGCGCGAAGATATTCTGCCCCATGTCTGGTTGAGTCCGCTGAACAGCATCCTCAGTATCCTGATTGCCGCAGTCATCTTTGGGGTTGTGCTACTCAATATTGGCTTCGGGCTGCATCTGATTAGCGCTACCCGGACACGGCGTTGGGGCGCGTTGCTGTTTAGCCGTAATGGACTGGCCGGGATCTGGCTCTACTGGACGCTGGCGGGCGGTATTCTGGCGCTGGTGCTGGGAGCCGGCTTCCCGCTGTTGCTCTGGTTGATCCTGCTCGTAATACCGATAGCACTGCTCTTGTTGAACGAACCGTTGAGTCGTCTGATTACTGGTGAGCGTCCGCTGCTGGATGCCGGCTGGGGCGAGTACAGTGTGCAGGCGTTCTTTGAACTCTTCGAGGCGTTCATCAGTTACATCAGTAACAGCTTCTCGTTTATCCGCCTGGGTGCATTCGCGGTTGCCCATGCCGGCCTGAGCCAGGTAGTCTTCCTGCTCGCCGATGCCGGCGGTGGCGTGTGGCGCTGGCTGATTATTCTGCTGGGCACGCTGGTTATTGTTGCGTTTGAGGGACTGATCATTGGTATTCAAACGCTACGGCTCGAATACTACGAATTTTTTGGAAAGTTTTTCCAGGGCCGGGGGCGCGCGTTTAGGCCACTGCGCCTGCTCGATGAAGCCGAACGAGTTTAAGCCATAACGAACGGAGGTTATAAGACAATGATCCATCTTATCGTAGTTGCACTCATGATTGCAGGTCTGCTGGTCGCTGGCCGGCGTCATCTGTCACCCGGCGTCATTATTCGGACACTCTCCGGCGGACTGCTGGCCCTGAACGGCGTTATCGCGCTGATGGCCCTGGGTGGGGCGCTCCTGCTCTGGTTGGATGCGCCGGCAACCGTACAGGCCGCGCCAATGCTCCAGGAAGGTGCCCAACAACAGTCAGGTGGCGGAGATCAGACCGGTACCATCGGCGCGGCGCTGGCAACCGGCCTGGCCGCCATCGGCGCGGGCATCGCGGTTGGGATTGCCGGAGCGGCGGCGATTGGCGCAATTACCGAGAAGCCGGAGGTGCTGGGGCGCACGCTGATCTTTGTCGGTCTGGCTGAGGGTATTGCGATCTATGGATTGATCATTTCATTCCTGATCTTGACGGGTGGTTTTGGTGGGGGTGGTTAATGAGCATGTTCGTTATTGGCGATAAGCAGACGCTGCTGGGGTTCGGACTGGTGGGTGTCCCCGGCAAAGTGGTCGCTGACGCGGATCAGGCGCGCACTACCCTGGACGAACTGATCGACCGGGACGACATTGAGCTGATCCTGATTACCGAGGAGTTGGCGGCGCAGATGCGCGAGCGGGTTGACGAGCTACGGCTCACCCGGCTGCACCCGGTGATTGTGGAGATCCCCGGCAGTCGGTCGGAAGAGCCTACCCGCTCGTTGCGCGACATTGTTCAGAACGTCGTCGGTATCCGTTTGAACCCGTGAGTAACAGCACATACGCGGTGCATCTGGAACACGCAGGCCGCGAATAAACGTCCGGTTTGCATACACACCGCGCGCATTGTATGAGTACGTAACGGTTGGAATGACGCTTAGATTTCTGGTGATTGAAGAGAGGATAGTATGCCGCGCATTATTGGCAATCTGGATCGGCTAGAGACAACGATTCAGCATGCCGGTCGGGGTGAAGCAAACGCAAGGACGAAGGAAGCCGAAGCTCGGGCTGACCGCATTCGAGAAGAGGCCCGGCAAGAGGCAGATAATGTTCGGACGGAACTGGTGCGCAAGGCTCGCGCCGAGTCGGAGCAGCAGCGCCGCCGGCAACGCGCCGAAGCGAATCAGGCGGCCCGCCGCGACTACCTGACGACGCGCGAGGAATTGTTAGCCCAGGTCTGGCAGCAAGCCGAGCAGCGCCTGCGTAGTCTGCCGGACGATGCCGAAGCCTACGCCGAGACCCTGCGCCGCCTGACCTGGAGGGCTGTCCAGACGCTGGGACCGGGACGGCTGCGGCTGGCGGCTGACCCTAAAGGCCATGATCTCTTGACTGGGCAGCGCCTGGAGGAGTGGAGTCAGGCGGCCGGCAAGGAGCTTGACATTGAGGTGACGCTTGAGTGCGCTGACGAACCGATTGACACCTGGGGCGGACTGCTTGTCACCGATAGCGAACAACGCCGCCGGGTTGATTTCACCTTCGCCACCCGGCTGGCGGTGGCCCGCGATGAAGTACGCGATACTCTTTTTCAACACATGGTGCAGCAAACATGAATGAAGCCGTAGGAGAACTTACATCAGTCACCGAGTCGATTGTGCAGGCCCGGATTGATGGGCAGTTACGGCTGTCGGAACAGGTCTGGGTGGGGCAGGAGCGTCTGACCGCCGAGGTGATTGCTCTCGCCGGCAATAGCGCGACCATTCAGGTCTATGAGCAGACCACCGGCCTGCGGCTGGGGGAGCCGCTCTACAGCAGCGGCAATCTGCTGTCGGCTACGTTGGGGCCGGGACTTCTGGGACAGACCTTCGATGGCATTCAGCGGCCATTGAGTGTGTTGCAGGAGCGCATGGGCGCATTCGTGCAGCGGGGCGAAAATATTGCGCCGCTGGATAGCGACCGGCGCCGGCCGTTTACGCCCTGCGTTGCTGAGGGCGACGAGCTTGAATCTGGCGCACTGCTGGGTATTGTGCCCGAAACGCCGCTGATCGAGCACCGGATACTGCTCCCGCCGGGGGTGCGCGGGCGGGTTATCCACCTGGTGGCAGAGGGCGAGTACACCATCAACGATGAGGTTGCGGTCCTGGTTGATGGCGACGAGCAGGAACACACCCTCACGCTGACGCAGCGCTGGCCCGTCCGCCGGCCACGGCCGATCAAGCAGCGCCGTAGGCCGAATGTGCCGTTGATTACCGGCCAGCGCATCGTGGATACCTTTTTCCCGATTGCCAAAGGCGGTACGGCCGCCGTGCCGGGGGCATTCGGCAGCGGCAAAACGGTGATGCAGCAGAGCCTGGCAAAATGGTCCGATGCGGATATCATTATCTATGTGGGCTGTGGCGAACGTGGCAACGAAATGGCCGATGTGCTGGAGGATTTCCCCGAACTGGAAGATCCGCGCAGTGGTCGCCCATTGATGGAGCGCACGGCGATAATTGCCAACACCTCGAATATGCCGGTCGCCGCCCGCGAGTCGAGTATCTATACC
>CAKZQX010000788.1 GCA_937141995.1 uncultured Chloroflexaceae bacterium
AGAACCTGCGCGGTAACGTGGCAAACCGGGCGTTTGCTCCGATACAGAACGGTTCCGCCTGCGGCAGCATGGTACAGTTTTATCTTTTTTCACAAAACATTTTCACAAGGTGAAAAATTTTTGTGAAAAAAAGGATGGTTACTTCCACCCTGCCGGAGGCGGTATCCGCTTCCAGGTCAGGGACCAGGTAAGCCCGGTTATTTGAACGGTATTGCCCCTAACCCCTAACTCACTAACGGAAAAACCGCCGCAACGATCCAGGCAAAGATAATCGCATTCGCCAGCGCGCCAATCATAAAGGTGCCGGTGCGCCGGTAGACCCGCCCGCTGAACATGCCATAGATCAGAAAATAGATCACCAATAGCGGCGCAACGATAATCAGGAAAAAGAGGCTGTTCAGATTCAGGATCACGGCGAGCAGCAGTGCCAGGAAGAAGATAACTTTGGTCATCGCATAGGCCCACGGCGGCGTGCCGGGGCCACGCGTCAACCACTCGTCGGCAAAGAAGTAAGGCAGCATCGCCACAAAAACAATTGCGAAGACCCCCAGTCGCACCGGTGGCGGGAAGTAGTTGATCAGGAAAAACTGCGTCGGTACCCCAAACAGCAGAAATACATAGCCCACCACCAGCAGCGCCAGCACCGGGATCAGTAGCGCGTTGCGGCGCACATACAGCCGGGGGATGGCCTGCCCGTGCGTGCGGAACCGCTGAATGACCAATCCCGTTATGGTGAATACACCAACCATGGCAAAAAACAGCGCCAGCGGTCCGCCCACCAGAACCGGTACCGCTTCATTTACCGGCAGCAGGTTAAATGCCAGCAGCGGCCAGAGCAGGAGGGGCGTCACCAGGGCGGGGATTAGTGCCAGCGCGAACCACCAGCGCCAGTTGACGAACCCGGTGTGTAAGCGTTCGCCTGCCTGCCCGGTAAATGGTCGCAGCAGGCGCGTAAACGGCCAGAAGAGCACCGACGCCGACAGGTAGAGCAAGACTAGCCAGAGCGCGCGGTTGGTGACCTGGCCGGTGAATTCGCGCCCAAAACTCTGGTTGATCCAGGCCAGCGTAGCCCGGGCGCTCACCGGACTCAGCAGCACACCAATATGCTCAACCCAGGGCACAAAAACGACCTCACGCGCGGTGTCCTCGGCAAAATCGCCATAGACCCGGCCCGGTTGGCCCAGTCCGGCGGCCGCCTGGTCGATCATCTGCAGCGCAGGCAGCCGCAGGCCAAACTCCAGTGCGCCCGTCAGCACCAGCAGATTGGGAATATCCTCCGTGGGCGGTTCCTGTAAGAAGGGCGAGATGGCAACCACGGCTTCCACATCCTGTGAGTTGGCGCGGGCATAGTTGACCACTGTCTCTGCGCCCATCGAGTGCCCGATCAGCGCAACCGGCGTTTCGGCGTCCGGGCGGGCAAACTGGACAACCTGGTTCAGGGCGGCAGTCAGTTGCTCATTGCGCGCACTGCGCTCCTCCCGCAGCGGTGTGACATTCAAGCCATGTCCGGGGAAGTCAAAGGTATACGCCGTATAACCCGCATCGGCCAGCGTGAGGGCGAAGGAGTGCATGATCTGTTGTGACCCGGAGAATCCATGAGCGATAATCACCGGCGGACCTGTCCGTCCCTCGCTACGAAAGATTGTCACCGGAATCCCGTCGGGTGTGTCATTCTGCACCCGTGTACGCTCGATGATCAGAGGCGACCGGCCCAGCAACAAGCCGTTCAGGGCAATCAGATAACCGGCCAACCCGATAATCGCAACCAGCCCGGTAATCAGCAGGGATGATCGGTTAAATCTGTCTTGCAGCTTGCGCGTTGTCTGTGTCTGTGGTTCGGCATGTGAAGCCAAGGTACTCCTGCCCTATTTCAATTCCAACACTTGATACTCCTGCCCAACTTCCGCCTGTCCAGTGAAGCCCCCCGCGCGTACCTCCGCGCGTGCCTGCTCTTCCGGCATGGTCCAGCGGGGACTGAAGTGGACCAGCACCAGCCGTGCAACATCCGCCTGCGTGGCGATTTCACCGGCCTGTCGGGGTGTGGTATGTCCGTTAAATGGCTCCGGGGTAGTTGCCTCATGGATGAGAATGTCTGATCCGCGTGCCAGATCGCGCACCTCCGGGGAGGGCGCGGTATCGCAGGAATAGGTCAGCGCGGTGCTGCCGGCGGCATCTTCGAAGCGCAATGCCAGGCAGGGCCGGGGATGATCAGTCAGCGCCGTACGCATCACCCAGGCCGTTTCTCGATCCAGCACGATCACCTCACCGGCCTGCACAGGTTTCCAACTTATGGGTGTCGCATACTCACCCAGTTGAAATGCGCCCAGGATGCCCTCCACCAGCGTCAATGTCGGCTCCAGTCCATAAATTGGGAGCGGCTCTGTTCGTCCCCCCAGGGCCATGCTGAACAGCAGCGCGGGCAGACCATTGATATGGTCGGTGTGGCTATGCGTCAGCAACACCCCCCGCAGCGCCTGTGGGTCTACTCCGGCGCGCAGCAGGCGCTGGTAGGTGCTTCCACCCGTATCAATCAGTAGCGGACCACCCGGCCCATCCCAGACCATATGCGTATGATCGCGGTCAACATCTGGTACCGCCGTCCCGACTCCCAATAGTATCATCCGTGCCATCCATGCGGCTCCTTGTCCCTTGCCTTACCCATTTACATCGTCAATCGGCACCAACCGTCGGCGCAACGCATAAATCGCCGCCTGCGTGCGGTCGGCCAGATGCAGCTTACTCAGAATATTGCTGACATGAGTCTTGACCGTTTTCTCGCTAATGATCAGGGTATCGGCAATCTCCTTGTTGCTCTTGCCCCGTGCAATCAGCCGCAGTACATCCATCTCGCGCTCGGTCAGATGCTCCAGCGGGGTTTCGCTGGTGCGCGGTGTGCTAAACTCCTGCATCAGTTTGGCGGCAACCTCCGGGTGCAGCACCGCTTCGTTGCGCTGGGCGGCGCGGATAGCATGCGCCAGATCTTCCGGGGAGATATCTTTAAGCAGGTAGGAAATCGCGCCCGCCTTGATCGCCGGGAAAACCTTGTTATCGTCGGCAAAACTGGTCAGCACAATAATCCGGGTAGTGGGGCTGACATCTTTGACCTGGCGTGTGGCCTCTACTCCATCGATCCCCGTGGGCATGACCAGGTCCATCAGCACCACATCGGGCAGCAGGTCACGCGCCAGTTTGACGCCTTCTTCACCGCTGCCGGCTTCACCAATAACGTCAAGATCATCTTGCAGTTCCAGGAAATCACGTAGTCCCTGGCGTACAACCTGATGATCATCGACGAGAAGTACACTTATCGAATCCATCTCTTGCTCCTTTAGGTGTGCCATAATCCGCGGTTGGCTGTCATTAGTTGCGTACTCCGGATCGTGTGTGGATTATGGTACCCGGATTATGAACTATTATTGCGTGCTACGGTGACGATTACCTCGGTACCCTGACCGGGGGTCGAATGCAACTCCATACTGCCGCCAATCTCTGCCGCCCGCTCGCGCATACTGATCAGGCCAAGATGACGATCATCGCCCGACTGTCGGGTATGCGGGTCAAAACCCTGTCCATTATCGCTAACGCATATCTGCATCTGCTCAGGTTTGAATTCTAACAGAACGCGCACAGTGGTGGCCTGGGCATGTTTCACAACATTGTTAAGCGCCTCTTGCACAATGCGGTAGAGTGCCTGCTCATCCCCCCGCGCCAGCCGCTCGTCACCGCTGGTGCTCAACTCAATATGCAGCCCCTCGCGCCGGCTCAACGCGGCAATATGCTGCTGCAACCCGGTGACCAGTCCCTGGTTGCTTAATGCAGGGGGGCGCAGTTGGAAAATCAGGGCGCGCATCTCGGCCAGGGCCGCCGCCGATGTCTCCTGCAGGCGCTCAAGTTGAGCGGCGGCCCGCTGCGGGTTTTTCTCCATATGCGCCCGCGCTGCTTGCGAGGTCAATGTCATGCTGAAGAGTTGCTGCGTGACACTGTCGTGGAGTTCCCGCGCCAGGCGATTGCGCTCCTCCAGCACAGCGGCTTCCTGGGAGCGTTGGTAGAGCCGCGCATTCTCAGTTGCCCCGGCCAGGATATCGGTAGCGGTGTGCAGAACATTTACATCCTCGTTGGTAAATGCGGCAACCGCTTCCGTCTCCAGGTTGAGCAACCCCAGTACCCGCCCGCCCGCGACGATTGGCACACACAACTCCGAGCGCATATTTGGACGATCAATTGCCAGATATTCCGGATCCAGCAGCACATCGTCAATTCGCTGCGTCTGACCGGTACGCACAGTGCGCCCCAGAATGCCCATGCTGATATGCTGTCGGTAGCTCACCACTGCCGAGGGATAGCGTCCCGACTGCGCCTGGCGGATAATTTCTTTGGTGCTTTCATCGACCAGGTATAACTCAACATGGTCGTAACCAAACCCGCGCTGGATCTGCTCCGTCACCTCGGTCAGCATTTGCTCCATGTTGAGCGTAGCGGTGGCGATGCGCGCCAGCGTGTTGAGGACGGTAAGCTGATCCGCGCGCCGCTGGACCTGTTCCGCCAGACGGCGCGACTCCTGGTAGAGCAGGGCGCTGTTGACCGGGCCGCTGATCTGGGCCGCAATCGCCTCCAGCAGATCAACATCTTCGTATGAGAAGGCATTGGTCGCTTCGTTGCCGACATTGATTGTCCCGATGACCTTCCCGCCACTGAGGAGCGGCACCGAGATGTAGGAACAGGCCCGGGACAGGCGTCCCCCCAGCGCGATGGCGACATCAGTCGCCGGGTTGAGCAGATGGTCAGTGAGATTATTTGCGGGATTATTGGAAAAATAGGG
>CAKZQX010000789.1 GCA_937141995.1 uncultured Chloroflexaceae bacterium
GGTTGCCTATCGGCAGTGCGCGTAAACACCACCTCCCGGCTGAGCAACCAGCGCCAGTTTCCGTCGCGGTTCCGCATACGATATTCAAAGGCCAGGACGGCCTCCTCAGCCGCTTGCGCCTGCATCATACGGTGTTCAGCGGCACGCGACAGATCATCCGGGTGCAGCAGCGTTGGCATCACATCCTGCCCCATTGCCTGCACTTCTTCCGAGGTGTATCCTAAGATGTCGGTCATCTGACGGTTGCTATAAACATTGCGTTCGAGGATCAGATCATATACATACAAAATGCCTGGGATGGTCGCCGTCATCTGCTGTACAAACCGTTCACTCTCGCGCAGTGCTTCTTCAGCCTCTTTGCGCGCGGTGATGTCGAGGGCAACGCCGCCGATATGGATGCTTCCATCAGCCTGCTGCACTGGGAATTTGGTTGCCAGAAAAACATGAAGCTGGCCGTCTATCTCGGCGTGATCTTCAAAGACACCGGCTTCTTGTGTGGTTAACACCTGTTGATCCTGGGCCTGGAAATAGGCTGCCAACTTCGGCGACATCAGCTCACTGAATGGCTGACCAATGACCTGCTCCGGGGGACTGTTGAGGTGCTGGCAGTAGGTGCGATTGGCAAACACCACCCACCCGTTCTCGTCGTGAATAAAGGCCGGGCCGGGCAAATAGGTCATAAAGGTGGTAAATCGCTCCTCACTCGCGCGCAGCGCCTCCTCGGCCTGCTCGCGCTCACGTATTTCGGCTTGCAAGTGCTCGTTCGCCTGCATCAGTGCTGCGGTGCGCTCCGCCACGCGCTGCTCAAGCTGTTCGTTGAGCCGTTGCAACTGCACTCTGGCCTCCTCTGCCGTCCGAAAGCTGTGTTGCAGCCGATTGATGGTCAGCACAATCGCGGCGACAATCACGCCACTCACCGCCACCTGGGCCAGCCAGTGGGTTGTCAGCGTTGCGGGCGTAAACATGCGCTCGACAATCTCCAGCGGCAGCGGCAGCATCGCGGTGGCAAAGCCCCAATAGATTGTGCCAATCGAGAGCAATGACAACAGCCAGACCAGCAGCGCGCCACGCAGATTCAGCAGCAGGGCTGCCAGCACCATCAGCAGCACCAGGTAGAGCCGCCCGCTGCCCACCAGGCCACTGAGCGTGAGCCAGAGCACAGACGCGCTAGAGAGCAGGCCGAGCAGCAGCGTGGTACGGAGCGCAAAACCGAGTCGGGGGACGAAGGCAATGGCCCCCATGAGTACCAGAATCGGCACATCCACCAGCAACCGCCAGAATTCCTGGAGCGAGAACGCAATAATCATCGACGGAATCAGCATGAATAGACCGAGCACAAAGAGAATCCGGGCCGTTAGCGTCAGCACGTCTGTACGCCACTGGCTTAACGGGGGAGGCGGAGAGGCGTTGCCTTGCGGCGTGGCGGGTACTTCCTCGACCTTCTGGTGTTGTTCTCGTTCAGCAATGCGCTGCTGACGGGTGTCATCATTAATCATGGTCATGTCGCTCCCTGATGGTCTGTGTATCTCACTGGTTGCTCGTTGTCATCGCGTACGTGCGCGTGTCTTATAAGAGATCAGCATGATCGCCTACACCTTTCAATTATACGTTCTTATGTGTGCGTTTTTGCGTATGAGGACGGGCAAAAAGTTGCTACGTTGCGTCTGGTTGCAGCAATGTTCATACTGGCCCGATTCGGTGTCGTGCCGGTTTGCGCCGTCGCGCATGGGTAAAGTATTCTGTTCTTGAAGCACGGAAGGAGACGAACGAAAACTGCTGATCTGGGTGTGCTTGACATGGGGGCCACTTTAACCACTGGCCCGCCGGCTCATCCACGCGCTGAGTGTCCATCGCCTGACCACCGGCGACATTGCGGTACCGATCGGTGCCACGCCGGGCGAGTTGCGTGACACACTCTGCCCCCCGACCCCGCCCCCGCACGACACCGCTGAGGATGTTGAGAAGATGATCCGCCTGGCGCTGCGCACTATTGAGCGCACGGTCAACAACCAGTTCATCAGTCGCAACGAGAGCGGCCAGTATTACCTGGATGTTCACAAAGATGTAGACTACGACGCGCTGATTGAGCAGCGGGCCGAGTCGGTTGATGATGAGCAGATCAACCGTGCGCTGTTCGAGACACTGGCCGAACTGCTGGAGCGGCCCCAGGCGACCTATGTGCCGGGCTACCGCATCTGGGAGTATGAACTGGAGTGGGCCGAGCGGCGGATTATGCGGCCGGGCTATCTCTTCTTCGGGCTGCCGGGGGAACGCAGCACCGCCCAACCGCCCCGCGACTTCTACCTCTATCTGCGGCCGCTGCACACGGTACCGGGCACGCTCCAGCCTGACGAGGTGGCGCTTGAACTGGTGCCGGATACGACCTTCCTGGAACTGCTGCGTGTTACGGCCGCGGCGGTAGCTCTGCGCGGCACCGCCACGAGTGGCAGCAGCCACATTTACGCGCAGAAAGCCGCCGGGTTTCGCAAGCAGTTGTTGCACTGGCTGCAATCGCAGGGCGGACGCGTCTGGCGGTTGAGCTACGGCGGGCATACGCGCCTGCTGACCGAGTGGCCGCGCGGTGCGGCCACGGCGCGCTCGGTGACAGAGATGCTCAATGCCGTGGCCGCAACCTGCCTGGCGTCCCAGTTTGCCGGCCAGCGCCCGCACTATCCGGCCTTCACCGGATTGCAGCGCTCCATCAGTCGCCAGGCCCTCGACGATACCGCCCGCGCTGCGTTGCAAGCGCTGGCCGGGTCGATCCCGACGCAGCAGGGGCAGGCGGTGCTGGCGGCACTGGAACTGCTGGAGGGCAGTACCCTGCGTCCACGCGACTCACGCTATGCGCAGCATGTGTTGACCCTGCTGGCGCGGCAGGGCGAGGGGCAGGTGGTGAACCGGACCATGCTGCTGACAGCCCAGACTGATGCCCAGGGCAATATGCTGGCCGAAGAAGATCCCCAGTTCGGCCTGGAACCGGCATGGCTGCTGGTGGTGCTGATGGCGCTGGTTGCCGGCGGGGATCTGGTGCTGGCCTTGCCCGGCAACCAGCGGATAGACGCCGGATCGTTCGGCGAGGCAGTCAAGCGCCCGCTGCGGGATCTGCTGGCCTTCCGCCATATCGAACGCCCCCGCGATCTGCCGCTGGCGGCGCTGCTGACGCTCTTCCAGGTGCTGGGCCTGGTCGAGGGGTTGATCCGCGACCCGAACCAGCGCGATGAGGGCGTGCGCCGGATGCAGCAGACGGTTGAGCGCGAACTGGAGCGTACCGTGCAGACACAGCACCTGGTTGGGCAGGGACTGCTCCTCTGGCATAGCGCGGTGCTGGAAGGGGCGGTGCTGGCCGAGGTGCAGCGCACGCTGGCCGACTATAAGGGAAGGAGAAACTTTAAGCCATCCAGAGTGTGTTACCATGGCAAGACGACGTAGTGAGGAGGAAAGCCATGGAACTGACGGATGATCTGAAGGCGCTTTTGATCGAGACGGCCACGATGTTGCAGGGATCGAATCGTCGTCGCTTTCTGGCGCAAACGGTGCAAGCGCTCGGTCGCGGAGGGCAGAGCCGCGCAGAACAGGAACTGGGCTGGAATCGGGCAACGATTCGCAAAGGGACGCTCGAACTGACCCATGGCATGACCTGTTTGGATGGGTTTCAGTTGCGCGGACGAAAGGCGGCGGAAGCGCGCCTCCCGCATCTCCTTGAAGATATTCGGGCCATTGTCGATAGGCAAAGCCAAACCGACCCACAATTTCGAACAAACCGCTTATATACCCGCATCACTGCGGCGGAAGTTCGCCGTCAGTTGATCGCAGAAAAAGGGTATACCGATGCAGCATTACCAACCGAGCGCACCATTCTGACGAAACTGAACGATCTGGGCTATCATTTGACGAAGGTCGCCAAAGTGAAGCCCCAAAAAAAATCCCTGAAACCGACGACATCTTTGAGCGGCTAGCTGACGTGCATGCCGAAGCAGCGGAAGACCCCCACACCGTGCGGATTTCCATGGATGCAAAAGCGACCGTGAACCTTGGCGCATTCTCGCGTGGAGGAAAAAGCCGCATTCCGACCGAGGCCGTCGATCATGATTTCCAACCGGAAGCGCGCCTGACCCCCGTGGGCATTCTGATGACGGAGACGGATGAATTGTTTGTCTATGGGGTGATCTCAAACGTGACTAGTGATTGTCTCGTGGATCGGCTCCAGCAGTGGTGGAATGCGGTTCGCTCGCGCTGTGAATCAACCACAACCCTGCTCATCAATCTGGATAATGGCCCCGAGTGTCATAGTCGGCGCTCGCAGTTTATGCTGCGGATGGTGCAGTTTGTGCGTGACACCGGATTGACGGTCAAACTCGCCTACTACCCGCCCTACCACAGCAAATACAACCCGATTGAACGTTGTCGGGGGGTGTTGGAACAGCATTGGAATGGGAGTCTGTTGGATGGCTTTCAGGTTGCCCTTGATTTTATCGAAACGATGACATAGCGCGGGGTTCATCCGATCGCGAACGCCATTCCCACCATCTACCGTACCGGGGTCAAGTTGAGCAAAGATGCCATGGAAGCCCTTGAATCCTGCTTTGTCCGTGACTCGCAACTCGGCAAGTGGTTCGTGACCATCAGTCCAGATACGACCGGTGATGGATAATTATTTGTTTCCTATTCCCTAAGGTGTTCCTTGAAGGGCTGCGGCCCTTTAACACGGTCGGCAAGTTGAAGAACCTGCGCCTGGACCCGGCAGACATTGCGGCCCAGGCTGCCGGGCGGCAACTCCAGGGCGAGTTGCACGACTTTGCGGCGCTGCTCCGCGACCTGCA
>CAKZQX010000790.1 GCA_937141995.1 uncultured Chloroflexaceae bacterium
GGTAGGCTCTGCCGGCGTGGGAGCAGCGGTTCCGCCTGTGGTCACCAGCGGGAGGTAAAGTTGCGTGGTTGCTACCGGAGCAGTGTGAGTGGTTGTACGTGGCAACGCCGTCGGCACCGGGGTCGCGTGCGGCGCGGGCGTAGCGGTCGGGTCCGGGGTCTGGCTTTCAACCGGAGTGGACGACGTGAGCAGATCATCGCGGGCGGCAGCCTGGGCCATGGAAGGACGCACGTCAGGCGCGGGCGGGTTACTGGCATTCCCGGCGAGGGATTGCGTCACAAAACCGGGCAGCATGGATAGGGGATCACCCGCTGTGCGCCGGCGGCGTGACTGCGGGAAGGACATTCGATCCGCCGACTGTATCTGGTTCATCGGTGGGGCATGCACTGTCAGGTCCGGAAACCCGGCGGGATTGGCATGGATTCCCGTCAAATCATGCATACTACCGGCCGCACCCTGACCCGACACCGGCATATCCAGATCTGCCGGCGGAGATGCCACCGCCGGGTAGGACTGGGCAGCATTGTCCGGGTGGGCCTGGGTGGTAGCGGGAAGCAGGATACTCTGACCGATGAGCGTAATGAGGACGAGCAGATGGACCAGACGAAAGCTGCGATGACTCATGATGACCCCTATGCGTCGGTGTGGATGTCGGATATGCTGCCTGCGGCGTACATGGTTAAAATCTGGTTAAAGAACCGATACTGATGGTGGGGATTTCTCTATCGGTTTGACCACAGGAAATCCTTGACATATCGTACGACATACCTATAGTAGTTGAGAAGATATGTAGTTATCGGAGGATAGCCAATCAGGGGAGAAAAACTCCTATGATAAACAGCATACGCCTCAGCGAATTGGGGGCGTTTATCCGCAGCCGTCGGGATAATCTGTCTCCGGAAGAGATTGGTATTACGCATGTGACCGGACGGCGCAGTCGCCGGACAAAGGGACTGCGTCGGGAGGAAGTGGCTGCCCTGGCGGGGATCTCCGTCGATTGGTACACCCTGATTGAACAGGGCCATGCAAAACCATCGGTGCAGGTGTTGGACCAGCTTGCTGATACGCTGCGCTTCACGCCGGAAGAACGGATCCATCTCTACCATCTGGCCGGGTTGGTCTGGCCGCGTGCGCTGCTACCGACTGCCGAGCAGGTACCCCCGGCGCTGCTGCGTGTGCTGGACTATCTGCATCCCTGTCCGGCCTATGTGCTGGGGCGCTGCTGGGATCTGCTGCGCTGGAACCAGGCGGCGGCGGTCGTGTTTGCCACGTTGCTGCAGGTGGCTGATGCGGAGCGCAACCTGCTGTATCAGGTCTTTACCAACCCGGAGGTCCAGCGGCAGATGCTCATCTGGGAAGAGACGGCGCACCAGATGACCCGACAGTTTCGCCGGGATTACGGGCAGCATGTGGGCGATCCCGCCTTTGTGCGCCTGATCGACGAGCTGGAACATGCCAGTTCGCAGTTTACCGACTGGTGGCAGACCCAGGCGATTGAGGCTCCCACCGCGATCCGGCAGGAGTTGGCGCATCCACACCTTGGCCGTCTGCTGCTGGAACAGACCACCTATGCCACGCTGGATGCCGCCGGGCTGCGCCTGGTGTTGCAGGTGCCGCTGAATGCGGCGACATCCCGTACGCTCCAGCAGATCCAGGAGGCGTAGTGGGTGTGCGGTGCGTTTCGACACCAGCACAAAGGCGGTGAGGTGAACCTTCCGGCAGGTGCCGATCGCTATGCATGGTGGCGGGGCAGGGGGACCATCCATCTGTTGCCATTACCTTACCCGCTGCCCCGTCCTGGTCCCTACCCTCCTATCTTTTGAGATGTGGGGAAAGGTTCATCTCTGGGGAACAGGAGAGCACTCACGCGGGAGGCGTCTGGTCAAGCTCTGCCTGGAGCGTTTCCAGGTAGAAGCGCACTTCACGCGCCAGGTCCGGTGCGCGCACCAACTGGTCAATCAGTTCCACATCCGTCCCATCGGGAACCAGCAGCACCAGTGGAGAAATCTCCAGCGCCGCGGCAATCGCGGCCAACCGCGCCAGCGTGAGCGGACGTCGCCCATATTCGTAGTTGATCAGCGTATCGGCAGGCCAGTCAAGGCGTTGCGCCAGTGCCGCTGCAGTCAGGCCGGCCGCCCGACGCATGTCCCGGATGCGCCGCCCGACGCGCTCATTCACCTCGTGAGCAGCAAACGTCATAGATCAAGCTCGCTTTGCTCAGGAATGTCCAGGTCCATACCCGTCATCTGGTGATACGCGGTGCGGACAAAGGCTACCGCTTCGGCATACTGGCCGGCGGGGAGATCTTCATACCGTGCAATGCGAAAGCGGGCTTTGACCGCTGCCCAACATGCAGCATAGGGATTGTGCGTGGATTGGGGATCCCGTTCGGCACGCGCAGCGCCCCATGCCTGCACCAGGGTGTAGAGATAGCCGCGTTGCGCGGGTGAGATTGCCTGCCCAGAGCGCACCTCCAACGCCCGGACCCGCGCATCCAGGTCACGCCAGGCTTGCCGCGCTTTGTCCTGGCTTGCTTCCATGCGGGCTTGCCGTTCGGCCAGGTCATGGAGTGCAGGCTCGATCTGGTCAAGGTCGCGGAGGTCTTCGATCTGGCGACTGGATTGTTCGGGGAGGCCGGAGGTGCGCGCGAAGGCAGCGTAAATCTCCGTAATGAGATAGCGCCGCAGATGCCGCAGGCGCCCTTTCACTGCGGCTTTGGTCCGCCGGGTGTTGACCGTCACAAACCAGAGCGGACAGCGATCCAGTTGCAGGAAATATTGCGCTTTTACCCCATAGCCTGTGTCTATGTCAGCCTGAACCAGCCCTTCGTTCAGATTCTCATGCGCTCGGATACGGCGCACTTGCGCTGCCGGCACCAGTTCAACAATCGTGCAGAGATCCTTCACCGCCAGATAGATCAGCCCATCCGGGGCACGAACCGCCAGGACGACCTGATCAACGAAGGTGACTGGCAGTCGTTCATGCACGGGTATGTGTGGTACATCGTCTGGCGTCGTGTCGGCTTCCGGCGTGTTCTCAGTATGGTCCGCATCAGTCATGTGATACCGTCCTTAGTTGTTCACACTGAACAATTTTTTCTACTATAGCAGCATTCACAACCGATGTCAATCAGGAGTTGTTCTCTATGAACAAGAAGCTGGTAACCATATGTGCGTCAGCCGGCCGGAAAATATGTTCAGCGTGAACAAGTGATCCGGGGTGTAAAAACATACGTACACGAAGGTTTTTACACCCCGGGGAGGCGTTAACGGTTGACCTGGAGGTGATGAGTGGGGATGCTGACCTGTATGTCTGGTCATCACAGGCTGGCAGTTCGAAGTGGGTCAGCAACCGGGCTGACGGGAACGAGCAGGTCATCATCCCGGCAGATGCGGTGGTAGCAGGTACGTATCAGGTGGAGGTTCACGGCTTGAGCACAGCCGAGTATCGGCTGCAGGTGAATGCCGATCCGGCGATGGTGACGCTGCTGCAGGCAGCAGCCGAGGTGAGCGAGTTCACGGATGCCACGAAGGAGCAGCCGGAGGAACCAGTGGTACCAGTAGACAGTCTGCCCGAGGAGGACTGGATGGGGATGCCGCCTCTGCCTGCGCCGCCGATGCCCACCAACACACAGACTTCCCTATTATCTGCCGCTCGTCGTGAGACGGTAGGGCACAACCTGATGCATCCTGTTGATGTCAGTCAATACGTTTGTCCGGAGTATACCAAGCAAAACAAGTAACAGGACGCATCGCTCCATATCCTAATTGATATTTCACTACCTCCTCGCTATTCCTGAGGTTCGTAATCCCATCTGAACAACGGCAGGTGCGAAATTTTCGCACCTGAACCAGAGACGACACCGTCCCCCTCACTCCACCGGCTCCGGCAGCGGATCGTCCAGCGTCTCCAGCACCATCTGTACCTGGAGGCACAGATCCAGGTTATCCGCCAGGGCATCAACAATGCTCGCTGCTTCCAGTGGCTCAATCAGCAACGACGCCGGCGTACGTTGAAGGGCTGCTGCAATCTCATACAGGCGGCTCACGGGCAAGGAGCGCCGCCCGACCTCGTAATTCGACAACGTGGTGTGCGGCCAACCTAGCCGCGCCGCCAGATCGCGCACCGTCAGACCCGCCGCCTGTCGCGCCGCAGCAATCCGCTGCCCGATCTGCTGGTCAACCGAGGAGGTGTCGCTATGCATCGGGTGACTCCAGCGGTAGTTCGGACTGCTCAGGCAGATCTAGATCGGAGCCGGTGAGCTTGCGATAGGCGTCCCGTACAAACCTGACGCAGTCGTCGTACTGCTTCGCGGAGATATCCTCATAACGCGCCACCTGATAGCGCCGCTTGATGGTCGCCCAGCAGGCTTGGGTCGCCGCTGCCCGCGACAGCCGGGGTTCCTGGGCAACCTTCGCCTCGGCCCAGGCTTGCACCATCTGGTAGATATACCCACGCTGCCGGCGCGTGATGCTCCTGCCAACCTGCTGCTCCAGCTCCGCCACGCGCCCGACAATCGAGCGTATCTGATCGGTGAGGTCGCGCCACGCCTGCCGCGCTTTGTCCTGGCTGGTTTCCAGCGATTGCTGCCGATCTGCCAACTCGGTGAGGGCCGTGTCCATGCGGCGCAGCTCGTCGAGGTCTTCGATCTGGTGGCTCGCCTCTGGCAGTCCGGTCAGGCGGCTGAAGGCTGCATACACCTCGCGGATGATGTAGCGCTGGAAGTAGGCCAGCCGCTCGCGGACGGCGTCGGTCGTCCGCGCCGTGTTGATCATCAGCAGCCAGGTTGGTACGCGCTCCAGTTCGAGAAAGTCCTGGGCCTGACTGCCGCCCGCCGTCTCCACCCGAAACCGCGCCAGTCCCTCGCGCAGCACAGGATGGGTACGGATGCGCCGCATCTGGGAGGAGTGTTGCAAGCCCGTTGCATCGTTGAGATCGCGGATCGCCAGATAGATGCTGCCATTGTCGCGGCGTACCGCGAGCACGGCATGATCGAAAAAGGTGATCGGCAGCTGCTCCACCGGCGTGAGGATCGGGATGTCCTCCTCTGGAGTGCCCGCCTGCTGCGGAGTATCATCGGCCATCTGTTGCTCGTCCTCTTGCTTGTCGTCAATATGGCGACAACCAGCATACCATACACGCACATGCGTGTCAAGGCGCTGACGACCTGTGAAGAACAGAGGATACACACTGAACCGCATCCTGATACGGTAGAGTCAGTCTGCGGTGTGATATATCTCAAGTGTTTGTTGTCATATTGACGACAAAGGGGTGTTCGTATGAGCACCCCTTGCATCTGTCACGCCGGAGCTGCGCATACCGCCAGTGCTGCGTAAGCACTGACGGTAACCTGCCACGCTATTTGTCCATGCATACCGACAAATGAAATCGCCATACTCCCGCTCTTGATGTGCGTATACTCGTTGACTATCCTCGAAACTGGGCAATGCAAGAGGATTGTTTCGTATCCACAGCGGCCAAATACCGTTGCAAGAAACCGGAAAAATAGCGTGGCAGGTTACATGCATGATGATACCCAATTTTAATCCAGTCATTCTGGAATACCAATTCCTCCTCTTGACATCCGTGTTCGGTGGCGCGGTTCGGTCAACTGGCAGCCCCCAGAAAGGGCAGCACTGCTTGATCGAAGATCTCTGGCACCCGGTCCAGGTTCAGCCGTCGCTCCCCGGCAGGTCCGATATCGTGCAGCGCTGCCAGGGCCTGTGCCACGGCCCGGGCCTGCGCCGCGTGTGCCCCATAGCAGCGGGCGGTCGCGTCCACGCCCTGCGCTGCCGGGCCATGCAGTTGGATCAGGCCGGCCTGTAGCCGCGCCGCCGTCAGATCTATCGAACGCCCCAGGTAGACTCCGCGCACCCGCCCGGCACAGCGGGCGTACCCATACCAGAAAGCCTGCTGTCCACGGGGCTGTTTCCGCGCGGTCAACCGCACCCCCCCGGCAGTATAGGCAAAACGGGTGGCCTGCTCCAGCCAGGCAAACCAGGCGGGGGTATCGAGCGCAATCGCATCCTGGCCCTCCCCGAAGCATAGTGTTTTCTCGACAACAACAGCGGGTGATCGTTCCATCGGCTGGTCCTCCTGTTCCGTCTCTGTGACGTCCTTTGACTGCATGTGTTGTCTAACAGTCTACCATATTTCTGTTAGACAGTGGCCGATTGCGCGTCCGGCTGCGACAAACGCGGTATGCGCGGGGGAGCGGGAGCTATGGTAGAATAAGACGTGCGAAGCCCAGTTATCAGGT
>CAKZQX010000791.1 GCA_937141995.1 uncultured Chloroflexaceae bacterium
GCAGGCCAGGCGCTATGGTGACGCGGCGCTATCACTGGTCATCGTCACACGCCCGCCTCTGGCTATTCACCCGTCGTCAACTCCTCGCGCACATGGTACTCTGTGGCGATGGCGGGATGGTCTGTAACCAGTCCCTCACCCGGTTGCTGTCCCTTCTCCAGTGTTTGGGGCAGAAGGTTAACCCCCAGAATATCCAGGTAGATTATCTGATCAAGCCGCTGCTGGCGCAGTTGATCGCCCCATGTTACCGGAGTTAAGCCCTTCCAGCGCTCTTGAAGGAAGTGGCGCAGCAGCGCTCCCGACTGGGACAACTCATCACCATGGCTGCTGGACCAGTTGGGGCCGTGGATTTCATCCCAGATTGCCACGGCACGGTAAGTGCAGAAACCGCCCTGGCATGGCCCCATGCCCAGGCGCGTATCTCGCCGGATGTCGTCGATATTAGAGGCGTTGCCCTCGGTAATCGCCTTGACGACCATATCGCGCGACACCAGTTCGCATTCACAGACCAGCGCGCCGTAGCTGTGCTGCTCCTCAGTTTCGGCCAGGCGATGCCCGAGCCAGTAGAGATGCCCATCGGTTTCGGAGCCGGGCAGCACCGTCTCGCGGGTACGGCAGGGCTGCGTATTGCCCAGTTTCTTTGCCAGCGCATCCACGGCTTCTTCGGCCATCAGGCGGTAGGTGGTCCACTTCCCGCCAACAATCGAGATAAAGCCCGCAACACCATCGCGCTCGCTATGGTCAAGCAGCTTGTAAGTGCGGGTAAGTTCGCGGTTATCGGCTGTATCCACATCCTGGTAGAGCGGGCGGACACCCGCCCAGGCACGCAGGGCGCGGTAGGTAGCAAAACCGGGCACCAGCTTTTCGCCCTCTTCCAGCATAAAGGCCACTTCTTCGGCATCGATTCCGAAAACATCGGGGTTGGGTACCGGCACATCGGTGGTGCCAATCACGGCCACGGTATGGATGGGCACCAGAATATCGCCGTCGTCGGGCATCTTACAGCGGTTGATCACGGTGTTGACCATGCGGTGGTTCATTGCTACCATCGTGCCCTTGCCGGGAACAACCGAGACCTTGACATCCGCCATACCGGCGATTTTGCCCGCCCATGCGCCGGCCGCATTCATCACATAGGCCGACTCGATGCGTTTCTGCTCACCCGTACGCAGATCCTCGACCAGCGCGCCGATTACGCGGTTGCCCTCGCGCAGCAGATCAACCACCATGTGGTAGTTCAGCACCTGTGCGCCATGCTGTTTTGCGCCTTCGGCAACGACATGCGTTGCCAGGAAGGAGTCCGCCGAGCCGTCCTGTACCTCAAAGACGCGGCTGATTTTGGGATTGATCAGCGGCTCGCGGCGCAGTGCCTCCTCCACCGAGATTTCCTGCACCGGGACGCGGGTGTTGTGGCACGCCTGCACAAAGCGGTCGCCATAATCCGGAACATCCCAGGGCGTCACCACAAAAAAGCCGCTGGTATCCTCCAGGCAGTGGGGCATGATCTTGCGCAGGATGGCATTCTCCTCAGCGCACTCGGTAGCCGACTGCGGATCTTTTACCACATAGCGCCCGCCGCTGTGCAGCAGACCGTGATAGCGGCCCGTTGTGCCGTGGGTCAGGTCGCCCTTCTCAACCAGAATGGCGCGAATGCCGCGCTGGGCCAGATCAAACAGGATGCCGGTGCCGGTTGAACCACCGCCAATAACAAGCACTTCAGTTGATAACGTTTGCATAGTTTCCTATCGCTCGTTCTGTTGACGGCAGCAGGCAGTCAGTGCAACTGCCTGCTGCCATGCGTTTTGTATCCGTGATGTTCTATGATCTTCGGCGTTCTGCGCGCTGGTCTATCCGCGCTCTTCTTCCAGCCAGTCGAAGGTACGCGTAACCGCCTTCTTCCAGTAGCCATAGTTCTTATCACGCTCGTCCGGGTCCATATTGGGTTCCCAGGTTTTATCCATCTGCCAGTTCTTGCGCAGATCTTCCTGGTTGCTCCAGAAGCCGGTTGCCAGACCGGCGGCATAGGCCGCACCCAGCGCAGTGGTTTCCGAAACCTTCGGGCGGATCACCGGCACACCCAGCACATTGCTCTGGAACTGCATCAGCGTCTCGTTGACCACCATCCCGCCGTCAACCTTGAGCGACTCGGTCTTGATGCCGGAGTCCTTCTCCATCGCATCCGCAACCTCGCGGGTCTGCCAGGCGGTCGCCTCCAGTACGGCGCGGGCAATGTGGCCTTTGTTGACATAGCGGGTCAGACCGGCAATGACACCCCGCGCGCTCGACTTCCAGTAGGGCGCAAACAGACCGGAGAAGGCCGGGACGAAGTAGACCCCGCCGTTGTCGTCAACGGTCTTTGCCAGCGACTCAATTTCGGAACTGCTGGTAATCATGCCCAGGTTATCGCGCAGCCACTGCACCAGCGCGCCGGTAATCGCAATCGATCCTTCCAGGCAGAAGATCGTCGGCGCATCGCCCATCTTGTAGGCCACGGTTGTCACCAGACCACTCTTTGATGGGACGATCTCCGTTCCCGTGTTCAGCAGGTAGAAGCTGCCGGTGCCGTAGGTGTTTTTAGCTTCGCCTACGCTGTAGCAGGTCTGCCCGACCAGCGCCGCTTGCTGATCGCCCAGGTCACCCGCCACCGGGATGCCCTCCAGCGCACCTTTAGCATGGCCGTAGACCTGGCTGCTGGGGCGAATCTCCGGCAGCATCCGGCGCGGAATGCCCATGATCTTGAGGATCTCGTCATCCCAACTCTGTGTTTTGAGATCCATCAGCAAGGTGCGACTGGCATTGGTCACATCGGTGACATGCACACCGCCGTTGGTGCCGCCCGTCAGATGCCAGATGACAAACGTATCCATGTTGCCGAAGATGGCGTCGCCCCGTTCGGCATCGGCGCGGACACCGTCCACATTATCCAGGATCCACTTGATCTTTGGGCCGGAGAAGTAGGTAGCGATGGGCAGTCCGGTCTTTTCCCGGAAGCGGTCAATGCCGCCCTCGCGCTGCAACTCATTGCAGATACGGTCGGTGCGCGTATCCTGCCAGACAATCGCGTTGTAGTAGGCGCGCCCGGTCTTGCGGTTCCAGACAACGGCGGTTTCGCGCTGGTTGGTAATCCCAACGGCGGCAACATCTTTCAGATCAATATTGCCCTTGCGCAACGCCTCGTGCGTCACCGTCCGCGTGCGCTCCCAGACCTCTTCCGGGCTATGCTCAACCCAACCGGG
>CAKZQX010000792.1 GCA_937141995.1 uncultured Chloroflexaceae bacterium
GCTATGAATTGGCAGAACGCGCGTTTGGGGATTATGTCTACACCTGGGCACAGTGGGAACGCGCGAAAGCCGAGCGCGGGGAGGCCGCCGCGAACGCCGAACAGAAAGCGGCGATTGAGTCGGGCAAGATCCTGGTGAAGGATACGATTACCGACATTATGCTCCAGCAGGTGCTGACCCGTCCGGAGGATTTTGATGTTATCGCCACACTCAACCTGAATGGCGACTATCTCAGCGATGCGCTGGCAGCCCAGGTCGGCGGAATCGGTATCGCTCCCGGCGGCAATATCAACTATATCACCGGCCACGCGATTTTTGAGGCGACCCACGGCACCGCGCCCAAGTATGCCAACCTCGACAAGGTGAACCCCAGCAGTGTCATTCTGAGTGGCGATCTCATGCTGCGCTACATGGGTTGGTCGGAGGCGGCTGACCTGATTATCAGCGCGATGGAACGCACGATTGACAGCAAGATTGTCACCTATGACTTTGCGCGCCAGATGAGCGGCGCACGCGAGGCCAGCACATCGGCCTTTGCCAATGCCTTGATCGAGAACATGGGTTAGGACGGCGGGTATTCACACAGGAGGCTTGATCAGGCGCAAAGCAACCGCGCCTGCCGCAGCATGGTAGGGTTGCCATCCTGCCGGCGACGACAGTTCCTTTCAGGCCAGGGACTACATGGGTTATGTAAAGCAAAGAGGCCTGCGGAAGGTGTACAAATCGTACAACTCCCGCAGGCTCAGGTTGCTCGCTGCTATGCCGGCAGACGCACCCGCATAGCTTACAACGGTCCCCAGCCGCGCTCTTCCACAAAGTGGAACACGTCCGTATCGCTAATAATGCCCACAGGTCGCTCTTCCTGCTTGACCACCAACCGGCGAATATTTGCATCGACCAGCACCTGGCTGCACTCGCGCAAGCTGGTATCCGGCGTAACATAGATCAGCGGACGGGAGGCAATCGTACCGAGCGGCACATCCTCTGGGGAGCGATCCGTCCCAATGATATGCTTCAGCACATCCCGCATAGTCATAATGCCCCAATCGCCGCCGTCGTCCGGTTCGACAATGACGCTGGTAATGCCCTTCTGACGCATGATGTGCGTCGCATAGGCCACGCTGCATGTTGCCGAAACCGTTACAATCTCGCGTGTCATAATCGCGCCCACCGTAAACCGGGTATAGCTATCTTCCTCGTGCCGGGCATAGTCCGCCGGAGCGCGCAAAACATCGCGCTGCGTCCGTTCACCCCGGGCGGCGGCCATCTCGAGCCCCCCTTCCAGGAATGTCACCAGTACATAGCCCCGGCCCTCGACTGGCGCATCTTCCAGTAATTCGATCACACTTCCATTGAAATGTCCGCGAACTGTTCGCATACATGCCCCCTTTCTCTGTGCTGTATCACCAGTGACTCGATGTGTTTCAGGCGGCTGGAGACTGTGCCTGAACACCAGTATGCGTCACCTTCGACGATCAGGTATTCGTATCTCAACCAGGCGACAGGCGCTATCAGACATGATATTGCCGGGTACATCAACCCACGTAGATATGTTCTGTTACAGGTTGTGCGGAAACACGACCTGTGTATATGCTCTGGCCGGTCCGCGCTCAGGCAACTGAATTGTCTGTAAGTCTGTCGAATAGTGTTATTATACCCGAAACATTCCCGTTCATACATACCAGTATGGAATACACAACGCGGGGAAACAGTGATGGTAGCCCATCCTGTTTCCCCGCGTTGCTTCACAGCCTCTCCGCGCTGCTCACGCTATTCAGTTAGCGTGGGAAGGCAACACCCTGCCACTCCAGGGGCAGCGTAAACGCCCCCGGCATAAGCTGCTGCATCAGATACTTGCCGGTCGTCCCGTCGGGTACTGCCTGCGCGCCCCCACCTGTGAAGGTGAAATAGGTCGCCACCCGCGCACCACTCCAGCGGCCCCGGAAGTGAATACCGTACACTCCGGGCGGCAGATCCGGGTTGCCTTCAACATTCAACGGCGGATCGTAGCCGACGCGTCCCTGCGGATCGGCCTGACCAGTACCGGGGAAGAGCACATACGCCCCGGTAGGATCAGTCACCCAGAGTTCAACCTCTTCATTGGGTTGCAGATTCCAGCCCCGGATCTGAAACACCGTTCCAACTCCGCCCTCTTCGGGGGTGACGCTTCCGTTGACACTGGGGGGCCGTGATGTCCCCGGCCCCGCCACATAGTCATTGGTAATCTTAAAGCCGGCAGCTCGTGTTACATCACTGCTGCGCCCCTGGGCAACAATGCTATAGATCCCACCCCCCAGGCCCGCGCTGGTGAAATCCACCTCAACAGAGCCATTCTCAACAAAGATGGACGACTCATCAATGGGAATACCTTCCCCGGCGGGTGTGGTAATCCAACTACTAACCTCTTCATCCCCAAAGCCGGAAGCCAGGAACACGAAAGGCGTCCCCGGCGGCGCAGCAACCGGAATGACAAAGGCATCACCAACCGTGCCAACCTCGTCGTGTGCAATAATGCCCAGGCGATTCGGATCACCCGCCGGACCACCGGCCGGGCCAACCCCCCGATCAATGCGGAAGTATCCGATAGCCTGGTTGCCGCTGCGCACACCCTGCGCATTAAACGACCAGATCCCGGCGATAAAATCCCGGTTCGTCTCCAGGTCAACCCCGGCATAGCCTATCGAACCCTGGTTATCCGCATCAACCTGAAAATCCGCGCCGAAGGTCGATTGATCGGGAGCCGTAATCCAGATACCCACCGACTCACCCGGACGGAAGTTCCAGGCATCAAAGACAAACACGGTTCCCGGCGGACCGCTCAATGGTGTCACCGCTGCGTTGACACTGGCCGGAATTGGCGGCTCTGCGGGCGCAGGTGGCGGCGCTGGCGGCGCACTCGGTGGGGGTGGCGGCGCATTCGGTGGGGGTGGCGGCGCACTCGGCGGCGGCGGCGCACCAACCGGGCCGGACGGTGGCGCATTCGGCGGCAGCGGCGGCAGAAGTTCCGGTGGAGCCAGAGCACGCCCCAGGTTGCTGAAGAGCACCCGCTGACCAGGCGCACGATCAGGCCAGTACTCAAAACGCGCGCGTTCAAAATACTGCACCGTATGCCACTCGCCATTCTCGAGTACCTCGTAGATTTCCTCGCTGATGGGGTAGCCAAAGATGCGCTCCGCGCCGCGTGTCTCCCAGATCTCCTTAAAACCATACTGGATGATATGCTGCGTTTCGGGAATATAGCGCCGCTGCGCCGTATTCTCGATTGGCGGCACCTTGGGAAAAACCCGACCCTGGGTAACTTCACTTCCCAGACGCCCCAACTCAACATACGCCTGACCATTGCGCTCGGTCAGTTCAAAGCGGGCGCGCTCGAAATACTGGGTGACCCGCCCATTACCGGAGTTGATATACTCTTCGGTAATGGGATACCCAAAGATATCGGCCCCACCATTACCCTCCCAAAAGCTCCGAAAGACGCCGCGCAGGTAGTGCCCGGTCTCAGAAAAATAACGCACATCTGTCTGGGCCTGCGACGGGGGCAAGAACCCAATCGTCAGACCAACCAGCAACAACAGCACGCCCCAGCGCAATCGCGATAAACTCGCAAAACGGTGCGCCATAATGGAGCCTCCTCTCGGTTTGGATGAATCCGGTAGCAATTGAACGAACAGCATCCAGGGGAACGAAACGTGCCGGAACCCTACATTATGCGACACGGTTAAATTCGCGTCTATAATAGTCAAGTGGGTAGTAGTTTGTCAAGCCGTTCCTCTCTCCATCGCATACCTGACCAAAAAAGCAGGACTTATTGGCTACTCTGGATCTTGATGACGGTCGCCGTCGCCGTCGGGCCGTTCACGGCTGTTGGCGAGATCTCCACCGTTGCGGTGGTAGTCATTTCGGCTGCCTGAATTGTTTCAGTGGTCTCAAGCGTGTTTATATCCATCTCCTCCGGGGGACCCTGTAACGTAGCCGTGATGGTGACTTCACCCTCTTGAATATCTCCGCGAAAGACCAGCCAGTGCTCGGTCGTATTGGTGATATGCAGATCCAGTTCCGCCGGGGTGCCGTCAAACCAGATACTGACCGCATCCTGGTAGCGCACGCCGCCCAGACCATTCGGATGCAGTTTGAAGGTAAACGCCGCATCCGGGAGTAGCGGACGTGCAGCAACAACATATCGGCTGGCAAGATCACACACACCGCCGCCAAGGACCGGAACCATCGGCACCGGCGTCGGTGGTGGTTCGGCGGTCGGTTCTTCAGTGGGTTCTTCCACCGGCACAGGCGCTGCCGGTATCTCCGGCAAAATGTAGACGGTCGGACGGGGCGGCGCTGGTTGAGCCGGATTTCCCGGATCGAGTCGTAGCGGCGGGCCGACCTTGAGCGTTGGCTGCGGTTGTGGCGGTTGTGGCGGTTGTGGCGTGGCTACCGGCTGCCGTGTACCGACAACCCATGGCTGCGCCGGCGGCGTTACCTGCAGATTGGCAACATCAGCATTCATCTCCAACGGCGCCGCTTCCACCGGGTTGTACCGCACCGGGATGATCCGCAGACGATCTGCGGGCGGTTGCACACTGCCCAGATTTACATAGACATTTTTCCAGGGCAGCAAATAGGGGCGGGGCCCCAGTTGCGAGTTAAACGAGAATGTCTCCCCCGGCGCGACCACAACATAGCGCAGCGCGCCATTATTCGCGTCCAACGCCGTCCGCACATTGTGCATAAACGCGCCCCCACCCGGTGAAAAACTGGCCGAGAAACTCTGCGAGTCAATCGGCGGACCCGCCGAGGAGCGCGGACCGGGGGTATTGGTCGGCGTGATCGAGGGCGTAACCGTCGGTGTCGGACTGGGTTCGACAACACTGCCGGGAAACCAACCCAGCGCATTGGACAGCGGCAGCGGAGTAGCACTGGGGGGCAGCATGGTCGCCGTCATCGTAGGACTGACTCTGGGCAGCGCCGCAACCTGGGCCACCACGGGCGTTCCTATAGGCGCGGGTTGCTGTGCCAGGTAAACGGCCAACCCCAACAGCGCAATCAGCAGGACAAGACCAAACGTGGCAAAAATGCGCAGAATAATCATAAGCATGCCTGATACTGTTTACAGTTCGTGAATGCTCACGTTCACCGGACCATCACCGATATGATGGCTTTCATCCCCCCAATTATACCGATTCTGGCAAATATTGCACGTTTTTATAGAATACATTTCTGCCAATCATCTCGACTGTATGTAGTATAGATTATGTTAATATATTTTAGATGCTATGTTTTCGTACACCAGTATTCTGAATCGGGTCTGGAAGCGATATTCCGAATGAACAACCCAATGCTCGCTGTATTGAACCCGGATTAGTTATGTTAATCACATAAGTTACCCGGTGCAGCCTGCGCCGGTTCGGTGCCGGACCCAAGAACCAGAATCGCCGGCGGCAGCATGATACGCTTGTGTTCTTGTTCACAACCATGGTGCTCTGTCCTCCCGGCGGCGAATCGGGTTATTCAATGACAGGAGGTACGCGGTCGGTTCCAAACCCGGCATGTGCCTGGATAAACGGCCCGACTCGCCTCCGGCAGGGCGGAAGAACCCATGCTTGTTCG
>CAKZQX010000793.1 GCA_937141995.1 uncultured Chloroflexaceae bacterium
TCAAGATCAGATCTTTTAATCCATGATAAAGATGCTCAAAATTCTTACTACGCTGATAAGTAAATACGTGAGCCCGTAACCCGTAACCCCTAACCCCTAACCCCTAACCCCTAACCCCTAACCCCCACTCCTGGCGCGCTTATTCTGCCCCACATACGGCTCCTCCCGTGGCGACAAGAGCGTCACCCCGGTTGAGGCCAGGATACCCAGGATCAGGTAGCCTGTCAGCGCTTGCATCGCTGCCAGTACGCGCCCCAGTCCCTGCGGTTGCAGATCGCCATAACCCAGCGTGGTGAACGTGACAATCGAGTAGTAGATACAGGTCGAGAACCGACTCGTAACCGGATTCCCATCCCGGGTGGTATCAACAATGCCCAGAATCTGGTACATCCAGCCAAACGCCACCAGCAGCAGCGCCAGATTGAGCAAGATTAACCCGATGTCCATCAGCATATGCTCCGTGCCGCCCAGCACCTGGCGCACCTGTGTCACCAGCAACCAGAGAAACATTACAACAAACAGCCCGCCAAAACCAACAATGACGATAGTTCGGGGAACACCGGTCGGCAGAAAGCGCGTCAGCGAGATCCAGATCCCCCCGGAGATAATGAACAGCACAAAAATTGTCGAAGCCGCAATCGTACGCTTAACCAAAGCTACCTCCTACACGTTCACTTGCATTTTTTGAACTCCACCAATCTCAATCAGGCCCGGCCGGCGTTGCGTACATTGCCCACCACCGGCCCGATCTTGCTTGAGGAGTGCAATAAACGTACCAACGACAAAGCATGCTGCAAAGTTGTTGCGCGTCTGGTACAATGCAGTTCTCAGTTCTCAGTTCTCGGTCCTTTATTCTCTATGCCAAACGTTACCATTCACTGCCACGCCGAACTGAATGATTTCCTGCCGCGCGACCGGCAGGATACACCCTTCACGGTGCCCTGGGTGGACAACGGCTCGATCAAGAATCTGATCGAGTCGGTCGGAGTGCCGCACCCGGAGATCGGGCTGCTTTTGGTCAATAACGCAGCGGTCGATTTTACCTACCTGGTGCAGCCCGGCGATCAGATTGAGGTCTCCCCCAGTTCGGGTTCATCCGCGGGTGGGGCGCAGCCTGCTGTGCGCCTGCGTCCGCCGCTGACGACAACGCGTTTTATCCTCGATACGCATCTGGGACGGCTGGCGGGCTACCTGCGTATGCTGGGGTTTGATACGCTCTATCGCAACGACTTTGACGACCCGGAGTTAGCCCGCCTGGCGCACGATCAGACGCGCATCCTGCTGACCCGCGATATCGGGTTGCTCAAGCGTAGCCTGGTAATCTATGGCTACTTTGTGCGCGCAACTGACCCGGAGCGCCAACTGCGTGAGGTGGCACAGCGCTTTAACCTGGCACATGCCGCAGCCTCGTTCGAGCGCTGCATGCGCTGCAACGGTCTGGTGCAACGGGTGGACAAGGCGCAGATCGACCATCTGCTGGAGCCGCGGACGCGCCAGTATTACCATGTCTTTCATCAGTGCCGGGAGTGCGGCCAGATCTACTGGCAGGGTTCCCACTTTGCGCGGATGCAGGCGGTGATCGAGCGCGTTATGCAAGCAAAGCACGACGAGTAGCGACCGGCGTACATGATGCATCCGGCAGAATGCTGTGCTATACTAACCGCGCCGTTACCGTTCAACTGTGGGAGAATGCGTGCGAAGGTTGCGCGCCATCAGTCGTATCTGGACTATTCTGCTGGGCATGGTTGTCCTGCTGCTGCTGTCAGGGCTGACCGTCCGGTTTGGGCTGCCCCACGCGCCCTGGCTGGCCCGACCAACGGTCACCATGACCCCCACAAGTGGCGCTGCCGATGTTGTGCCGCGCAGCCGTATCGTGCTGCAGTTTAGCCGACCTATGAATCGCCACTCGGTGGAACAGGCTCTGCAGATCGATCCGCCCACTTCCGGCACACTTACCTGGACTGATGACGGGCAGACACTGCGCTTTCGCCCCGATCCGGCGCTCACCTCGGGCATTACCTACACCGTCAGCCTGGAAGCGGGCGCCCGTAGCCGCTGGTGGCGTCCGCTGGCGGAGCCGGTCCGAGTGGCCTTTCGCACGGTGCGCTCACCAACGGTCCTTGCCGCTCTACCCAATGCCGCCGACATTCCGACCGACACGCCGATTGCGCTGGTCTTTAGCCGGCCGATGGTCCCGCCCACGCTGCTGAACACGCCGGTTGAACTGCCGCAACTACGCGTTGAGCCGCCCCTGGCGGGTCCTGCGCACTGGATCGATGTCGATACGTTGCTCTTACGCCCCACCGCCCCGCTCCAGCCGGACACACGCTACCAGGCCACTATTGCCGGTCTAACTGATGTGCGCGGGGTGGAACTGGAGGAGCCGGTCACCTGGAGTTGGCACACGCAGGCACCGACCCTGCTGGCGTACACTCCCGCCGCCGATGACCGCTGGGTGGCTCCCCGGCAGCCATTGCAGTTGACCCTCGCGCAACCCCTGGACCCGGCAACCCTGCGCGAGCGGCTGGTCTTAACGCCGACCATGCCGATTGATCTGGCGACAGCTACTCTGCCTACGGGCAGCCAGGTGATCACCTTTACGCCAACCGTGGACTGGCAACCGGATCACACCTACAGCGCCCTGTTCCGGCTCAGGCAGCATAATTCCCAGGAGGAGAGGGTTGCAGCGTCCAATCCATCCGCCGCAACTGTGACCTGGAGCTTTACCACCGCGCCGCAGCCGGAGCAGACCGGCAGCTTTCCCGGTCAGGGCCAGCTTCTGCCGCGTGGTCAATCGGTGCGACTCATCTTCAGCACCCCGATGGATGCAACTGCATTGAGCGCCGGGTTAACGCTTGATCCGCCTGTGGATGATCTGCGCGTGGATGTGGATGACACGATGGTGCGCCTGCCGGCCGACTGGCAACCCGCGACCAGCTACACCCTGACCATTCCCGCCGATGTGGTTGATCGCAACGGGGTACCTTTACAGAATGAGTATCGTCTGGACTTCCGCACCGCGCCCGCCGCTGCCAGCCTCAGTCTGCCGGAGGTTAACGCGCATATCCTGAGTGTGCCGGCCGCCGATCAGCCGGTTACGCTCACCGTTGAGCGGACCAATCTCACGGCGCTCGAGCTGGAACTCTATAGCCTGGATGCGGCAACGCTGCTACGCACGCTCACCTTCAGCCCCGCCGACTGGCGTGCGTTTCGCCCGGAGCGCTACAACCAGTCGCTCCTGCGCGCCTGGCGCGTGCCGCTCGATGATCCGCCGGATCAGACCATCCGGAGCCCCCTGTCGCTCGCGGCAACGGAAGCGGCCGCACCGCTGCCGCCCGGCGCATACTACCTGCACCTGAGCGCTTCCGAAGGACCGCAGGAAAATCTGGTGTTGCTGGTCTCGAATATTGAACTGCTCTTCAAACAGAGCGCAACCGAGGCGCTGGTCTGGGCGGTTGATCGTAGCAATGGTACCCCGCTGGCCGATCTCCCGCTGACGCTCTACCGGGGTGACGCGGTTGTGGCGCGTGGGCGCAGTAACGGCAGCGGATTGTGGCAGGTCGCGCATAGTCGCCGGGCGGATGATCCGCCCTACCTGGTGCTTGCGGGTGATCCGGCGCCGGCAGTGGTCAGCAGCGCCTGGCAGTTGCCGACTACGCTACCGGGCGCAGCTCCGGTGGATCTCGCACGTTACCGCAGCGTACTTACAACCAGCCGTCAGGCGTACACGGCAGGTGAAACGGTGCAGGTCGGTGGTTTTGTGCGCCAGGTTCTGTCCGATGGTACGCTGGCGCTTCCGCGTGCCGGAACGCCGCTCGAACTACTGGTGCAGCCGGTCAATAGTAACACGATTATGACCCGGACAACTGTGGCGCTTCCGGTGAGCGGTGTTGTAAGCGCCGGCTTGCAATTGGATCAACTACTCGCGCCCGGCGAGTACACCGTCCGCGCAACCGTTGGTGATGCCGTGGCGCAGGTACCATTCTGGGTGCAGGCTGATGCATTATCATTTGACACAACATTCGCTGAGGCGGGAGCGGTCTTGCCCCTGCATGTCACCAGTGCTGCGGTTCCCGTTGCCGGAGCGGAGCTGAACTGGAGCCTGCGGGCCTCTCCGGTTGACCCGCGTCCGCCACCTGCGCTGCCGTCCGGTTTCTACTTTGGTAACCCGGAACAGTCACTCGCTCCGGCGATCATTCAGGCGGGGCACGGCCAGACCGATGCCGCCGGTCAGTTTGCCGTTCCCCTGGTTGATCCGGCTATGCTGACACGGACGCTGCACTATGCTGTTTCGGTTGAAGTGGAGGGGCCGGGTGGGACACGCAGCCAGGCCGCAACACGCGTAACGCTTGAACCGACCGGGACACGGGTTGGTCTGCGTCTGGCCGAACATATTGTCACCCCGGGTGATCCGGCTGTGGTTGAAGCGCTGGCGCTGGATGCCGGCGGCGCACCCGTCTCCAATGCGCGCATCACCGTCGAACTCTACCAACGCACCTGGACGCAGTCGCCCGAGTCAACCGGTTTCCTGGAACCGCAGGACCGACTGCTCTTGACCCGCAGTGTCAGTGCCGACGACCAGGGTCGCCTGCGGTTAGAACTGCCCGTGACGGCCAACGGCGAATATCGCGTGGTCGCGCGCGCCGACGTACTGAGTAGCGCGGCACCGTTCTGGGCAACGACTCCCGGCTACACCGGCTGGACGAATGCCGACGCGCAGATTGAAGTTATTCCTGACCGGGAGAGCTACCGGCCCGGCGATACGGCCCGGCTGCTGGTCACCTCGCCGTTTGAGATTGCGGCGGCCCTGGTGACGCTGGAGCAGAACGGCACGGTCAGCCCGCAAGTGCAGTCGTTGCGCGCCGGTGAACTACTGGACATCCCCATCACGCCGGAGATGGCCCCCAACACCTATATTGGTCTGGTTGTGGTGGAGCAGGGAACGGGACGCGCGCCGGCCGGTGTGCGTTATGGCTATGCCCGGTTGAATGTGGTTGCCGACCTGCCGACGGTGACGACAATCATTACGACCGATCAGGAAACCTACATGCCGGG
>CAKZQX010000794.1 GCA_937141995.1 uncultured Chloroflexaceae bacterium
CGGCTGGTGTTCATCAATATCACCGGTCTACTGGTGATGAACGGTGACGGGGCATCCGGGTTGTTGCAGGGCATGCAGGCGGCAACCCTCCTCGGCGCACGTTGCGGGCTGATCGATGTGCGTCCCGAGATTGCCGAGGCGCTGGTTACGCTGGGTGTCTCGCTGGACGGTATAACGACGGCGGCGACGCTGGAGCAGGCGGTGTGGCGAGAACTTGCCGTCCGTGGTTTGTCGTGACGGGTTAAGGCAATACGACCACGCTTCGGGCGTTGCTTTTGTTGTATCATGTTATAGTAGATTGACCGGGCATGCGCTGCCGGGTTCCCTGAATCTTCCGCCCATGTTACATGAGTTACGCGGTTAACGTACAAACCGGATATTCACATTGTGATTTTTGTAAAAAAGATCAGGAATCCTCCACACTGCCGGAGGCCCAACGCTCTTCCGGATCTGTGACGCATAACTCGTACAAACGTTACCGTATTGCTTGATCCTCCCATAGAATTGTCACACGAAAGGCACAGAATGGCAGCCGTAAAATTCCGCCATCCACTGCAATCCCTGAGTCTCTGGCTGGAGACACAGCAGTGCCGGATGGCCTCGGTCTACGATAAAATCGCGTCGCATCATAATCGGGAGCGGCTTGAGCGTCTGATGGTCTATATCGCCACGCTGGGCTTTCTGCTGCATCTGCTGCTGATCTTTCTCAGCAGTACACTACCGATCCTGGAACCGCTGCGTCCCATTGTTGGGACGAATTACCTGGTGGCGATCAGTACGCCCTTCAGCGTTATTCTCTTTTATGAGATACTGCTACTGGTACTGGCGCTGCCCGAGTCGACCACGCGCTCCCTCGCCACGCAGTTTGAGGTTATCTCGCTGATTGTGTTGCGGAATGTGTTTAAAGAGCTGGCAAAGTTAGAGAGCCTGGAGGAGATTGAGCAGCAGTTCGAGGTCTTTAGCCCGATCCTGATAGATATGGGTGGTGGGTTAGTGCTTTTCCTGATGGTTACGGTCTTTCACCATGTCAGTCATCGCCGAACGCATGCAGAACAGGAGATGCGCACCACAACACCGGCATTGGAGCATTTTATTGTGCGCAAGAAGGTGGTCGCGCTCCTGCTGGTCGGATTGCTGTTTGTGCTGGCGGGAAACAGCCTGCTGATCTGGGCAAATGTGAACTACCAGGCTTTTCTTGGTATGTCTTTGTATGATATTATACCGTCTGATGAATATTATACCGATCTATTTACGGTACTGATCTTTACTGATGTACTAATCTTAATCCTGTCATTGCTACTGTCGGATAGTTATCATCTGGTGGTTCGTAATGCGGGGTTTGTCATTGCAACAATTCTGCTGCGCGTTTCGCTCTCAGTGAGCAAGCCTTTTGATGTTGTACTGGCTATGGTGGCCGTGCTGTTTGCAATTCTGGTGCTCCTGATCTACAAGTATCACTCGCGGCTTGTGCCGGAGGAAAATCATGATCTGGTGGATCATGATCTGGTGGATCGTAATCTTAGTGGCGGGGCAGATGCCGTGAACCGGGAATGAGTTATCGAATAACCGGATATAACACGAGTTATGCGATGGGTATGCAACCCGGGTTTTTGCCTGAATTCACGGTCCGATTCGCCTCCATCCTGCCGCAGGCGAAGCCGGCTTTTGGGGCGATTAACAGACTGAAATACGGCTGCACCACGTAACTCGTGGATAGAACCCGACTGTTTCAGCTTCCTGGTTCTGAGAGACTGTCTGAAAAGATGATGCGCGGCGGTCCCACGCTACTGTCGGATAGTTATCATCTGGTGGTTCGTAATGCGGGGTTTGTCATTGCA
>CAKZQX010000795.1 GCA_937141995.1 uncultured Chloroflexaceae bacterium
GTATCCTCTTCCAGGTCAGGAACCAGGTAAGCCCGGTTATTTGAAAGGTATTGGGATTAGGGGTTAAAAGTCCATCTTGAAACGACTATGAACCCCTGACCGTTAACGGTTAACCGTTAACCGTTAACCGTTAACCCCTATCCGCCAGCGTTGCCTCAACCACATCCAGTGTCACTTCAGTCAGGTTGTGGGTGCGAGCGGCCTGCTCGGCGGCCAGGCGTAGGGTACGGCTGGCGCTGATGCGTGCCAGGTAGGGCATATCCTTCAGCGCCGTGTCAAGCCGTGTGGTGGCCTCATCAGTCCAGGCCATAGTCCTGGCCCCCGAGTCGCTGCTCGCTGCGCTTGTGGGCGCTCCTGGGGAGCCGGGCGGGCCATCCTGTTTGACTGTCTCGACAGGTAGATAGTTGAAGACCGTCTCGTAGAAGCGGTTGATCAGCTCCTGCATTAGGTAGGCCGCGCCCGCGTAGCCCATAAACGGCGTGCCAAAGGTGCGGCGTACTACCGGGCCGGGGAAGGTCGCCGGGATCATGAAGCTGGCCTTGGCGTTGGCCTCCGCCAGGTAGATCTTCTCATTGATGCTGCCAAACACAAACGCCGGAGCCCGCGCATGCAACCGCTTGCGGATCTCGATGTTATCCGGCTCGCCCTCGCGGCGCGGGCGGCCCGATGACCAGACAATCTTCATGCCCAGTTCTTCGCCCAGGAAACTACGCAGTCCCTCGACATAACTACGTCCGGCGACAATCGCGCAATCCACGGCGGAAAACCAGTCGCCCTGAGGACCACGCCAGAGATCCCAGACCGCCTGCAATGTCTGGCGCTTCTCCTGGTTGATAAACGTGCTGATCTGCTCCTGGGGCGTGCCCAGCAGTTCGCCCAGTTCTTGCAGAAACCGCGTTGTGCCCAGCACCCCGAAGGGCGCAAACAGGTAGGGTTGCCCCAGTTCTTGCGCCAGCGGCTCGCCAAACTCGCGGTAGAGCACAACGTTAACGGCGGCTGAAGCTAGATCGGGTGTGGCGGCCAGGCCGGCCTCGTAGGGATAAACCAGATTGATCTCGCCACCGATGCCGGTGATCAGCCGCTTGAGTTCATGCAGGTCGGCGGGGGCATTGAAGCAACCCAGCGACGGCCCGATGATATTCACCCGCTTTGGCTGGGGTTTGATGTCGGCGGCGAAGGGTCGGCCATACTCCTCCCAGGCGAAGCGCAGCGCTCGGTCACGCCCGAGCCACTCATCCTGCTCGAGGGACTGGCTCCAGAAGAAGCGGGCTTCCGGCTCCAGGCTTGCCAGATACTTCTTGTGGTCGGCGCTAATCATCTCGCTCTCGGCAGTGCTGACCACAAGCAGGTGTTTGCCCTCCAGGTGTCCCAGGCGGCGCAGGTCGTCGATGGTGCGTTTGAGTGCCTGCGCCGTACCATTGATTACATCCTCTTCGCGGATGCTGGTCGGCGTCAGGTTTGCCATGTGCGGCAGCGCGTCGGTATAGTCGGTGACGGCCACGCCGAGCAGGTTGTAGCAGCCAATCGGCGCGTCACAAATGATATGTACATCCGGGAAGCAGCCAAAGACCCATGAGGCTCCCCAGAAGGAACTGGTATCGGAGATATCACGGATGAGATTAATCGACATGAGCACTCCTTGTGCGTGAAACGTAAAACGTGATGCGTGATGCGTGATGCGTGTTACACGGCTTGCGGCTTACGCACCAAAAAAATCAACCATCTGCTGGTACATCGGCTTGCGGTTGAGCAGTTCTTGCGCCACGGCAATACTGGCGACCGTCCCGCCGGACATAAAGAGCGGGCGTACGCTGATCATATTGGTGTAGTACATCGCGGGAATGCCGCGCTCCTTGGCATAGGCGGCAACCGTCGTCGTGCCGATGATCAGGTCAAAGTTCCAGTGGTCCATGGCCTGCAGATCATCCTCCAGCGATTTGCGGTAGATCACCGCCTCAGTACCATGGGCGCGCAGCCAGGCCTCGTCGCTGGCGGTCAGCATGCTCTGGCCGATGCTGGTGCTGACGTAGGGCACATGCGCGCCGCCTTCGATCAGTAGTCGGGCGTAGAGCATCTCGTTGCCCTCGTAGCCGGAAACCAGGATCGTTGCGCCCTTGAGTGGCTGGGTGGCGAGGAAATCCCGTGCTTTCTGCTCCTCCTCCGCGGCCACCTGCTCGACCAGATCTTCATCCAGTTCGAGTGCCGCGCCGACAGCCCGCAGCCAGGCCGCGCTGCCTTCCGCCCCGATGGGTGCGCCACCAACAACCGCCGCGCCCTGTTCGCGCATACAGGCCAGGCTTTCACGGTAGAAGGGGTGCAGTGCCGCGACTGCCGTGCCGTGTCCCGCCAGGCGTAGTTCATCAATATGACGACCGGGTAGTGTCACCAGCACCCGCGCGCCCATCTTGCGCAGCACGCCATCAATCATAAGCGGATCGGCGGGGAAGACTTCGCCCAGGAGTACTACCGTTTTCTCATCGCTGGGTGTGTCTGCGCCAGTATCGATAAAGCGCCGGAGCATTGCCGCCAGTGCGACATCTTTGGCTTCCGGGTGGGAGTGGATGGCGTAGGCGGGCACACGCACCAGCACTACCGGCTTGCC
>CAKZQX010000796.1 GCA_937141995.1 uncultured Chloroflexaceae bacterium
CCCCCGCCACATGCGGGATCGCCTGATCCATGGCAGCAGTGGCCGTTTCGCAGTGTTCGCTCATGTCGTGTTATTCGTGGTCCAAACACCCACCGCGTAAGTCCTGTTACATTACACGCGTTACGCGGTGGGTACACAAACTGAACATTTGCCCAGGTAAAAGGCCGAATCGCCTAACTCCATGGCAGCACTGGCAGCTTCGTGGTTTTCGCTCATTTCGTGTTGTTCGTGGTCCAAACTTCCACCGCGTAAGTCCTATAAATGTAAGTGCTTCCCTCCGTTTGCATCGCGCACTCTTTCGCGCTACAATCCGCAACGCTATGGACCAACCAAACCCGACGATCGGTATCGTCATCGTCTCCTACAACACCCGGGAGTTGCTGCGCGACTGCCTCCAGTCGCTGCAATCCGTTACGCTGCCCCGGCACATCCTGGTCATCGATAATGCCTCGCGTGACGACAGCGTTTCCATGGTGCGGGCAGACTTCCCGCAGGTTAAAATCTGTGCATTGGAAGAGAATCGGGGCTTTGCCGCCGCCAACAATCTTGGCCTGCGCATGCTGGGTTTTGCCCCGCCGCCACCCGGCGCAGCGCGCATCACGCCACCGGAGTTTGTGCTGCTGCTCAATCCCGACACCGTGGTATTACCCGGCGCACTGGAAACACTGACCGCTTTCCTGCAAATACATCCCCGCGTGGGACTCGTCAGCCCGCGCCTGCTCAACCCGGACGGGACAACCCAGACGGCCGCTTTTCGCTTCCCCACGCTGACCATGAGCCTGCTGGAGGTCTTCCCGCCGGGGGAAGTGCTGCCGGGACGGCTCTACAACTCCTGGTGGCATGGACGCTATCCCCAGGAGCAGAACGGCGTAGAACCCTTTCCGATTGACCATCCGCTAGGAGCGTGCATGCTGGTGCGCAGCAGCACCATTGCCCAGGTCGGTCTCCTGGATGAGAACTATTTTATGTACAGCGAGGAGATCGAATGGTGCCGGCGTATCCGACAAGCCGGTTGGGCCATCTGGCAGCAACCCCATGCCCGGGTTGTGCATGTCGGCGGTGCCGCCACGCAGCAGTTCCGCCGGCAGATGCTGGTGGAGTTGCATCGCAGCCGTATCAGCTTCTTCAAGCAGCACTATCGACCGGGCTTCCTGCGGATGCATCGCCGGATCACTCGCCTGGGCATGCTGCGCGCCACTCTGTGCGCCTGGTATGCCTACCGTCGCTGCCGCATCGGACGGAATGAACTGCGGGCGCGGCTCTGGGCATATGGTGCAATCACCCGTCTCTAATACAGCGTGAGTTACATGGTGCGGACTGTTCCCGTCCTTGTGCCAGACCCGTAGGCCGGTTTCGTCTCCGGCAGGGCGGAAGATTTCCGATCTTTTTGGTAAATAAAGATCAACACGTACCATGCTGTCGCAGACGAATCGGGCTTCCATCGGGTGAAACGTCCGGGTTGAGCGGCCATCGCGTAAGAGGTGCCTCCAACATGCTATGTTTCTTCTTGCCGGAGGCGCAGAACTTATCCACACGCACTACGGTGCAACTCTTGCCAATCTAGACTATTGTCGATAGATTATCGGCTGGAATGTTTGCATGAACAGCGCGGCAGTGCTATAGTAGGAATTGTCGCAATAGGAACCCCGGCGATAGCGACGCAGTGGGTTTCCTGGCGATACCATGAGGGATTACAGAAGGATGATAGTACCTTTGAGCAAACGTATGTTGTTCTGTTCACCCCACCTCCTCCTGACATAGCATTGTGTGGTTTACACGACCACACCGGGGGAGTACGGCTAGACCGGTGCCGACAGCGCAGAAGTGCCGATAGCAGGCCAGTCTATAGGTGCAGGTGGGCACATACAAGACATACACAACCTCAAAGCGTTGGTTTCAAACGTTAACAGACAATATGGTGTGTCACGACGGATTTTTCCGGTGCCATGTGTATAATAATGTACGTTATTCACATGTATTTTCGTGCAATATCAGCCTCGGTATAACCGCCTCGGTGTAACCATTTGCTGACCCTTATGCACGCCGAAAGCGTACATTGGCCCCAATCGCCACGCCTGGCACTGAAGTATTTCGTCCTGAACACACACACAAGACACTTTCGTAAAAGGAGTAGTACTTACAGGCAATGGTTTATGAAAACAAGCGTCCCGATGTAGCGGTCTTCATCGACTTCGAGAATGTCTACGTCAGTGTACGAGACAAACTTGATGCAAATCCGAACTTCGAATCGATTATGGACCGTTGTGATGATCTGGGCCGCGTGGTCATTGCACGCGCCTACGCGGACTGGTACCGTTACCCGCGCGTTACCAGCGCACTCTACGCCAACGGCATCGAGCCGATGTATGTCCCAACATACTATTACGATAAAGAAATGGGACGCACAGGTCGCGCTATCAAAAATAGTGTGGATATGAACCTGTGTATCGATGCCATGAAGACGTTGTTTACAAATCAGAATATCGAGAAGTTTGTCCTGGCAACCGGCGATCGGGATTTTATCCCCCTGGTCAATAGCATCAGGCAGCAGGGCAAAGAGGTTATCATTATCGGCATTGGTGGGGCCGCTTCGGCCCATCTCGCCCAGAGTGCCGACGAATTTATCTTCTACGAGCAACTGGTCGGGAAGGCGGTGCCCCCGCAAACCAACGGCCGGCAACGCTCCCGTGCCCCTGAACAGGCGCGCTCTATCGGTGAACAACTCCACTCAGAAACCGGCAAACCGGCCGAACCAGTCCCCAGTGCCGAGCCGGATGTTTATGATACGCTCGTTGATGCTGTCCACCTGGTGCGCAAACGCGGCTATGTTTCAACCCTGGGCTCGCTCAAACTGGTGATGAAAGAGTTGATGGGCGGTGATTTTAAGGAAAGCCGCTACCGCGATCTCAATGGGCGACCCTTTGCCAAGTTCAAAGACTTTGTGATGGATGCCGAACGGCGCGGGAAGGTGACTATTTTCACCAGCGGTACGGTCAACGAGGTTTTCTTACCGGGTGAAGACCCACTCAAACTCTCCCAGTTTGCTGCCGATCTCAAAGAGGAACCCGCAACCGAAACATTCGACGAAACGGCCGCTGTTGATACGGACAATGGGCAGGCACGTCGCTCAAAACAGTCAACGCCGTCAAAAGATACGCCGGAAGAAGTATCACCGCTACCGCCGCCCGCTTCTACCGGCCGCCGCCGCCGCCGCCGCTCACGCAGCCAGCGTAAAGCGGCCCAGGCGGAAGCCCAGGCTGCCGAAGCCGCGGCGCGTGAGGAAGCCGCCCGCGCCGCCGAAGCCGCGGCGCGTGAGGAAGCCGCCCGCGCCGCCGAAGCCGAAGCCGAAGATAGCGAAGTAGCCGAAGAACCTGTCACCATTGTGCCGGCCGAGGCGCTGTCGGACGAGGCTATCTGGGCCTTGCTGCAAGACAGTGATCTGCGCTCCCTGTTTAATGTGAGTGAAGCCTTAACGTTGGCAGGTTCTGAGCATCAGATGGAAGCCTTCTTCAGTGAGCTACCGGCTGAAGCGGCCCCCGAGGAAACTGAAGCCGAGAAGACATCCTGGGAAACCCATGCCGAGGAGCACCCGACCGGCGAGTTTGTCCCCGAACATGAAGAACATGCCCCGGAAGGCATGGAAACGCCCCCCGCTGAAACCGACGAGATTGCCGCCATCACTGCCATGCCCGAAGCCGCGCCGCCGCAGGAGGACGCCGGGGAGCCACTTGCTGAGGAACACCCGGCAACTGAGCATGCACCTGAACAAGAGAAACAAGCACCGGAAAGCGCACCTCCGCAGGAACATACCGGGGAACCGCCCACTGAGGAGCAACTGGCTATCGAGTTTACCCCCGAGCATGGGGAACATGCCTCCGAAGCCACACCGCCGGAAGCATATACTGAGGAACATCCAGCGGAGCATCCGGCAGTTGAGCAACCACCGGAACATCTGGAGCATGCCCCGGAAGTGTATGCCGAAGAACCGCCTACCGTGGAACACCCGCCGGAGCCGGTGGAGCATGCCCCGGAAGGCATGGAAGCGGCTCCCACCGACGAGGCTGCTGCTGTCGCCGCCATGCCCGAAGCCGCGCCGCCGCAG
>CAKZQX010000797.1 GCA_937141995.1 uncultured Chloroflexaceae bacterium
GCAGGCTGCCGTCGCCCAGGATCGAACCAAGCACAACTTGCTGTTGCGTGGGCGAGAGATAGTGATCCACCATAGTCATCAGGCGATCACCAACCTGCAGCTCCTCGGCGGGTTTGTAGCCATATTCGGAGAGCAGCAGATGATTGGGCGTACAGGCAAAGCAGTGCCGTCCGCTGCCTTCATTTGCCGCCACCGTGAACTGCAAAAATGTATCCGTCGGGCCATTGTTAAACCAGTTAACGATCTTGCGTGGCTCAAATGCGCCGGTTGTGTTGTTGTAAGACATAACGTCCACATCCATGCGCTGATTGACAATCTTGCCAATCTTTTCACTACTACCATCGGCGAGAATGACCCGCGCATCGTAGTGGAAACAGCCAAACATCACCCCGATCTTCATGCGAAGCTGGTTGAGGAAGATTACCGCTGTGTGGCTCTTATTGATTGCGCCGGAGAGCTTCCGCAGTGCCTGACTCATCAGGCGGGCCTGCAGGCCGGGCAGCGAGTCGCCCATATCGCCCTCGATTTCAGCGCGGGGCACCAGCGCCGCAACCGAGTCGATGACGACTACATCCACGGCATTTGAGCGCACCAGCGTCTCGCAGATCTCCAACCCCTGCTCACCTGTATCCGGTTGGGAGATGAGCAGATCCTCAATTTGAATGCCACAGCGGGCACCGTAGATCGGATCAAAGGCATGCTCGGCATCAATAAACGCGGCAACGCCCCCCATCCGCTGACACTCGGCGATAATATGCTGGGCCAGCGTGGTCTTGCCACTACTCTCAGGCCCATAAATCTCGATCACACGACCGCGCGGAATGCCACCAATGCCAAGCGCCACATCCAGCGCAATTGCGCCGGTCGGGATTGCTTCGATTGCCAGGCGGGTATTGGCCTCGCCCATCTTCATGATCGAGCCTTTACCAAACTTGCGGTCAATTTGACTCATGGCTGCGGCCAGAGCTTTTTCTTTTTCAGGCGAGATCGCCATTGCGTGCGCTCCTCCGTTTTGCGTGCTCACTCTTCCCTGCTCCTTTATGTCGGTAGTATACGTGAAGGGGTTGTTCCGCGCAACAGGCTCCATACCTCTTGGATTATAGCACGGCTGTTCTTTTGTTACAAGTAGATCGTTGCTGATATGATCTCGATCAGGGCCATGGTATAATGGCCGCAAATCAACCATATGGATGGATGTTGACCTGAAGGAGGCAACGCGAATGGAGCGGCGGGTCGTCATTACCGGCATGGGGGCGGTCAGCCCATTGGGGCTGGATGTTCCCCAGCTTTGGGCGGGCATTCGTGAAGCACGCAGCGGGGTTGCACCAGTTACATTGTTCGACCCGACCGGGTTTGAGACCCGTTTTGCCGGGGAGGTCAAGGGCTTTGATCCGGCAACCTGTATGGATCGCAAGGAGGCCCGGCGCACTGACCGCTTTGTGCAGTTTGCAGTTGCGGCCAGCCAGGAAGCGTTGCGGATATCTGAGTTGCAGATTACGCCGGAAAATAGCGCCGATATCGGGGTAATCATCGGGAGCGCTATCGGCGGGCTTGATACACTTACCCAGCAGGCCGAGGTGCTGCGTACCCGGGGGCCTGGGCGGGTCAGCCCCTTTCTAGTTCCGGCGATGATTAGCAACATGGCATCCGGCCAGGTGTCGATTATGACCGGCGCACGCGGGTCGAATATGTGTGTTGCCTCCGCCTGTGCCAGTGGCGCGCACGCGATTGGCGAGGCAGCCGAGACGATCCGGCGTGGATGGGCGCGTGCGGTGCTGACGGGTGGGACCGATGCCTCGATTTCGCCGCTGGGAATGGCGGCCTTCAACAGCGCGCGGGCGCTCTCAACCCGCAACGATGAGCCGGAAAGCGCTTCCCGCCCCTTTGAACTGACCCGTGATGGCTTTGTTATGGCCGAGGGCGCGGGAATCCTGCTGCTCGAAGATCTGGAGCATGCCGTGAGCCGGGGCGCGCATATTCTGGCGGAGGTGATCGGCTATGGCTCAACCGCAGATGCCTATCATATCACGCAGCCGGTTGAGGGGGGCGACGGCGCGGCGCGCGCGATGCGTATGGCCCTCCGGCAGGCGGGAGTTGCGGTTGATGCCGTTGATTATATCAATGCACACGGTACCAGCACTCCGGCAGGTGATGTCGCCGAGATCGAGGCGATCAAGACGGTGTTTGGCGCACACGCGGCCAATGTGCCGGTGAGTTCCAGTAAATCCCAACTGGGGCATCTGATTGGCGCTGCCGGTGCGGTTGAGGCGATTATCTGCATCATGGCGATGCAGCATAATCTTGTACCGGCGACAATTAATCTGCACCAGCCGGACCCGCGCTGCGATCTGGATCTTGTGCCACACACGCCGCGCCCGGCGCAACTCGATCTGGTGGTGAATAATTCGTTTGGTTTTGGCGGGCACAATGTATCCCTGGTATTTCGGCGTTTTGTGCAGTAATTCAGGGGGCACACACCAGGACTATGGTTGCCGAACTTTTACATGAGCGGGGAGTGACGTTCAGTGAGCCGCGCCTGCTGGAGAATGCTTTGATCCATCGCTCCTACATGCACGAGCATCCGGAATTGACTGAGGGACTATCCTCGAACGAGCGGCTGGAGTTCCTGGGTGATGCAGTGTTGAATTTCTTGACGGCGGCCTGGCTCTATGAACGCTTTCCGGAGCGGGGCGAAGGGGAGTTGACCGGGTTACGCGCTGCGCTGGTGAAAACAACCACCCTGGCGCGCTTTGCCCGGGAGTTGCACCTGGGCAACTATGTTCGGATCAGCCGGGGTGAGGATACGAGCGAGGCACGCAACCGACCGCCACTGCTGGCCGATGTGTTTGAGGCCGTGCTGGGCGCGATCTATCTTGATCAGGGTCTCGCGGCGGTGCGCGTTTTTGTGATGCCGTTCCTGGAGCATGAGGTTGGCCTGATTCTGGCGGGCCAGGTAGAGGTTGATTACCGGACACGCCTGCAGGAAAAGGTGCAGGCCGAGCATGGCATTACCCCGGTCTATCGAACGGTGAGTGCTACCGGGCCGGATCATCAGCGGCAGTTTACGATTGAGGTGTTGATGGAGATGGAACTGCTGGGGGTTGGTCAGGGATCAAGCAAGCAGGCGGCAGCCCAGGCGGCGGCCCGTGCGGCGCTGGAGGCAATGGGCGCGTCTTCGTCGTTGAACTCTGGTCGGGATATACCGAATTCTCCGCCGGGGAGCAGTGTTAATAGCGCAGAATGAAACGGGATCGGTCGGGGATTTATGCAACGTCTCTTCATAACGGGTGGAACGGGCTACCTGGGAGGTGAGTTGGTCCGGCAGGCCTACGCCCAGGGTTGGCAGGTGGCGGCGACCTATTTTAGCCATCCCCCGCAGGTGGCTGTCGATGATGCGCGACTCCTGTGGCTTTCGTTGGATGTGCGCGATATGTTGCAGGTTGAGGAGGCGCTCGATGCATTCCAGCCCGATCTGATTATTCACACAGTATTTCAGCAGTCTGGCCCGGATCTCTGGTCAGTGACGGTTGAGGGTGCCCGGAATGTGAGTGCCGCGGCACAGGCGCTGGGTATCCGGCTCATTCACATGTCGAGCGATGTTATTTTTGATGGTGAGCGCGAAGGAGCATACACCGAGCAGGATGCTCCCAGTCCGGTCAGCCCATATGGCGCGGCCAAAGCTGCGGCTGAACAATTTGTCACCGAACATGTCCCGGAGGCGGTTCTGGTACGTACATCCCTGATCTACGGCTTCACGCCGATTGATCGGCATACCCGGTTTGTGCTGGATATTGCCGATGGTCGCAACACGGCGCAGTTATTTTATGATGAGTATCGCTGTCCCATTTTTGTTGGTGATCTGGCGGCGGCACTGCTGGAACTGGCGCAGGGTGATTATCGCGGCGTTATCAATATTGCCGGTGCCGAGTGCATGAGTCGTCACGAATTCGGCATACTTCTGGCCCAACATCATGGGCGTGATCCCGCGCAACTGTCGGGCAGTTTGAGCGTTGATAGTACTGTCCGGCGTCCCCGCAACTGCCGGCTTGATAGCAGTCGGGCCCGGCAGATCCTGCAGACACCGCTACGTGGTGTACGCACCGTGCTGGATTCACACCCGGCCACCGCCAACGAGTGAACCCCCACGCTGTATGCCGCTGATTGGAGCGGTATCAGTACGCGCCTCGTCCGGTCAACAGCGCCGGGATTGTCTGCACCAGAATCTTGAGATCCAGCCAGATTGAGTGGTTGCGAATATAGTGCATATCCAGGCGCACCCGCTCCTCGTAGGAGAGATCGCTGCGTCCACTGATCTGCCACAGGCCGGTCAGCCCCGGTTTGACCGTCGCCAGATTATGCTGCCACTTGCCAAACTTCTCCAGTTCGGCGGCAGTGATCATGCGCGGCCCGATCAGGCTCATCTGCCCCAGGAGAACATTCGCCAGTTGCGGCAGTTCGTCGATGCTGTAGCGCCGGAGGAACTGACCAACCCGGGTAATGCGCGGGTCATCCTTGAGTTTGCCCGCGTGTGCCAGTTCCAGGCGCTGCTCAGGCGTCAGTCGCGCGTTACCATCTACATACATTGTACGAAACTTGAAGGCATCAAAGGGGCGTTTACCCTGCCCGACAACCCGGCGGCGGTAGAACACCGGCCCGGGTGAGTCATGCCGGATCATAATGGCAGTAACCAGGAAAACCGGAGCGAGGAAGAGCAGCGTTATGCCTGCCAGCAGGTAGTCAACCAGCGTTTTGAGCAGATAGTGCATGCCGGTGATACGGGTCTTGTTGAGGACGATCAGCGGGACATGCCCTTCCTCGCGCACCTGCACGCCGGTTGTCAGCAGTTCAAAGAGACCTGACGCCAGGCGCACCTCGACATCCTGGAGCGCGTCCAGTGAACTGTAGATCCCCAGCAGGCGCTCGCGGGTAATGGAGGTGTTGGCGATGACGATGATGTCAACTTCTTGCGATTGAACCAGCGCGGCAAAGGACGACGACCGACCTACGACGGGCATACCGGCGATTGGTTCACTCCCGACGGGCAGGTAGTCATCCACAAACCCCACGATCTGCGCGCCGGAAGAGCGCGCTTCCAGCAGTTGTTGGGCCACGGCCAACCCCTCGGGGTTTGCGCCAATGATCAGGGTTCGATCAAGAAAGCGCCCGGCGCGGCGCTGCATATAAATGATGCGCCGCATCAGGAAGCGTCCGGCAAAGCCAAGACCGACAATAAATGCACATGACATTAACAGCCAGGCACGCGCAAGGGTAAACTCGGGTTTGATAAAATTAATAAACAGGACCAGCACAACGCCTGCAGTGGTGGCATTAAACAAACGCGCATATTCTGTCGTCCCACCGAGCAGATTCGTTCGGTTATACAGACCATAGATATAGAAAAGAATGATTTGTGCCGGAACCAGGGCCAGCGCAACCTGTATATAAAACCAGGTATCACGAAATGCATCGTCATTAAAGGGCAGGTTTGTTTCGAAGCGCAGCAGGTAGGCCAGCGCGAAGCCGGACACAATGACAAGCGCATCCAGCAAGAGCAGTGTTAGTTTCAAGTAGCGCTGTTCTTGCTGACGAGTAATTGCCCGAGGACGCGCCGTGGTAAGGATACGATGGGAAGTGCTCATAAATTATGGTTACTCCTTGTACCATTGGTGTCCGAGCGCCAGGAACCTGGTAGGTGACGTTCGGCACAACATGAGCGTTATGGCCGGCAAAAGATCTATGACTGCGGAACACACCGAATCGGCATAGCAGCCGGGTTTGGCGTGATACCGGCCTGGTCCGACTACCACCGTACGAGGTTGCTAAGTGTGCGTTTAATTTTAGTTTAATGCGGAGTGCTGAACGGTTAATGAAGAGGAAGAGAAGAACTATAACAGTTTCGTTACTTACTTACAGGACTTACGCGGTCCCTCTTTCGGGAGTTGATATCGCCTCCGGCAGGGCGGAAAATTCCATGCTTGTTCACAAAAATGTTACACATTGTGTAACATTTTTGTGAACAAGCTAAAAAGGGTCCCATGCTGCCGCAGGCGAGTCTGCCATTTATCGGGTCAAACGTCCGGTTTGCATGTCAACCGCGTAACTCCTGTTACTTAAGTTTTGCACAAAAGCGGTTGATACACGTCTCACAGCACCCGATAGGGTGTCTGGCTGCGTGATTCATGAGTGTATCGTCACTCTTCCAGAGTGTACTCAGCAGTTCAATCTGCCGGCGGGTTTGTGCCAGGGTGAATATCTCGTCGCTGCTGATCCGGTCCGCCGGAATATTGTGGTGCTATTCTGGACATCCACGCGCGCAAAGCGTTCCAGCACCGGCACCGTGGTTGGATTGGCGGCGCGGATGCGCTGCACCGCGTTGCCCAGGACGATCTACAAACAGGTGGCAGCGGCCTGCGTGCAGCGCTGCACACTGCCCGATCCGGTGATGGTGATACCGAGCGTGGCAGCGGTTTGGGCCAGATCGTCTATCGTCTGTGGTGACATCCTGATCAGACAGAGAGCTGAAGACCAGCATCTGTACCAATGCCGTGCCGTCACAAACAGATGTTCGTTGTACAACGCTACTCGCATGGCCTGCTCATCTCGCTGCTTCGGTGAGCACCTCTTGTATAGTCTGGGCAATCTCATTGATGATGGGCATAGGAATCCTCGTGCTATATCTGCGGGAGTTTGGTTACATGATGCCAGAAAGAGGATTTCTAGGTCACTTCACCGTTTAGCTTCACACGTATGGGTGGCGATTCAAGCAATCCTCCTGTTGTTTAAATAACAGGAGTTACGCAGTGGGCATGCAAACCGGGTGTCTCACCCGATGCCGGCCCGATTCGCCTGCGGCCGCATGGTACTTCTTTAGCTTTTG
>CAKZQX010000798.1 GCA_937141995.1 uncultured Chloroflexaceae bacterium
TGCGGTGTGGCTCCCCCGGCCAGGACTGCCTTGATCGTCAGTGGTTTGGTGCCGGGAAAGAGCTTGCGCGTGGTGACAACCGCCACTGCCGGGTTGACCTGCCGCGCCGCCGTAACCAGCGCGTGGGTGCGGGTAGCGATGCCCGACAGGTACTCAAGCAGGTTAACGCCAACCTTCCATGCCCGGTGCAATGCCTGGGCCGGGCCTTCTGCCTCCAGCAAGACCGTTCCCGGCGCAAGTAGTTTGCCGCTACCGATCTTGGTTCTCACCGTTGCGCCGCACAACTCCAGCATCCGGCCAACCTCTTCCGTTCCACAGATCACCGTGGGATGGCGCGTGCTAAAGCTGATGCGGCCCGGTTGATCGCCAAGCCCCAACGCAAACGTGGTCAGGTCAAAGTAGGGCACATCTTCGCGGATCAACTGATCGAGTTCGGCATCGGCGAGGAAAAGATGCATCTGATTTGCTCCCCGGCAATCTGGTGTGCGGGAGCCATGCTCCCGCTTGTCCGGCAGGATGGCTGCCGTACTCCAATAGCGGATCGTTATCTCCGCACGTAGGGTTATGAAGTTTGAGAAAATAATCCGGGCATCGCGCCCGGAGTCCCGGCCTCAGCCGGTCTGCGGCCGTTCACCGGCTAAAGCCGGGACTCCAACGCCGGGGCCGGGTTGGAACGTTCATTACCCTACGTGCTGATAATCCTACTCGCTCGCCAGCATCACATCAGTGGACTTGATAATGATGGTGATTTCCTTGCCGACGGCGAGGTTAAGCCGTTTGGCCGAGGCCGCCGTAATAACCGAAACCAGCTCCGCGCCGCCGGGCAGGGTGAGCACAACTTCGGCCATCACCTGATCGGCGTTGAGTTCCTTCACTGTTCCCTTGATCTGATTGCGTGCGCTTACTTCCATAATACGTGAGCCTCCTTACGACAGAATATTCAAATCCGACACCAGTAAATGAGCACGTTCAGCTAAAAAGCTGAACGGGTGAACCACGATCATCATATTGAACCGATGCGCTGCCGTAGCAGTCCCTTAACCACCAGCAGCACCCCAAATGAGATAACCAGCAGCATAATTGAGAGCGTCAATGCTACACTCAAATCCAACTCGAACCCGATATAGATTGCCAGGGGCATGGTCTGCGTGCGCCCGGGGAAATTGCCGGCAAAGATAATCGTTGCGCCAAACTCACCCAGGGCCCGTGCCCAGGTCATCACCAGTCCACCCGACAGCGCCGGCCAGGTGAGTGGCACGGTAATCTGCCGAAATGTCGCCAGTGGGCCGGCTCCGTCAATGGCGGCCGCCTCCTTCATATCTTTCTCAACCCTGGCAAACCCGGCAATGGCTGCCTTGACATAAAATGGACCGGCGACAAAGAGTTGGGCCAGCACGACCGCTGTCTGGGTAAAGGCCAGTTCCAGCCCGGCATCGCTCAGGTAACTGCCAAGCACGCCGCGCCGCCCGAAGGCCATCAGCAGTGCTACTCCCGCGACGGCCGGCGGCAACACCATCGGCAGTTCGATCATGGTCTCGACAATATTGCGCCCCCGAAATTCGTATCGAGCCAGCAGGTAAGCCAGCGGTGTTCCCATCAGGACCGCCAGCAGCGTTGTCAGCGTCGTGGTCATCAGCGATAGACCAACCGCCTGCATCACCTGTGTATTCGCCAGATTCTGTAGCAGCACACCCAGCCCGGCACGCAGCAGCAGTGCCAGCAGCGGCAGCCCCACGAAGAGCAGCAGCGGGAGCGCCAGGATGACCAGCATGATGATATTCGCATGTCGCCGTCGGATCATCAGTCGAGGAAATGTCCGTTGGGCCGGCTGTACTGCCATAGCTGAGTTCCTTATGTGTTTTGACAAATAAAATCGGCAACCTACATGATGTTTGTCACGCTGCCTTATGAACATTGAAAAATAGTCCGGATATGGTATGTAGTCGCAGATCCCTTCAGAACGCGTCCCAGTTGCAGGAGTCCCGGCTTATGAAGTTTGAAAAAAGTCCAGGTATGCCATTCGGGAGTCCCGGCTTTAGCAGGTTGAATGCCTGTCTCGGCAGTGACATACCGCCGGGCAAGCCTGATCCGGTAGAAGCCGGGACTCCTGAGAGTCGATATCTGGATTAAAAATTCAAGGTTCATTAGCCGGTCTGCGGACGTCAACCGGCTGAAGCCGGGACTCCGGGAGCGATGTCCGGATTATTTTCTCAAATTTCATCAGGTGGCTTCATGCCGGTACAACCGCTTCACCGCCATCCCTCAGTGTTCTCTGTGTCCTCTGTGGCAGAAAGTGGCAGAGAAACAAACTACTCAACCGGGATGAATCCATACGCCCCCAGGACCGCCTGCCCATCCGCCGAGAGCACATAGTCAATAAATGCCTGTGCCGGCTCCGGCTGTGCAGTATCTTCCACGACGGCGATAGGATAGGTGGCAATGGTGTTAAATTCATCGGGAATATCGATCCGCGCTACCTGGTCGGCCTGGTCGGGCGTAACATCCGACGAGTAGACAATCCCGGCGTCGGCCTCACCCAGCGCTACTTTGGTCAACACCACTTTGACTGATTCTTCGTACGAGACTACATTCGCCAGCACTGCGTCTTTGTATTCGCTCCCAAAATCCGGATCTACGGTCGCCTTATCCAGATAATCGCGGGAGTAGCCGCCGACCGGCACATCCTCCGCTGCCAGTATAACCTTCAGGTCGGGGTTCGTCAGGTCTTGCAGGGTGTTGACCGCGCCGGGATTATCGGCGGGGGTAATCGCAACCAGGCGATTGCGCACGAAAACCTGCTGCGTTCCGCTGACGATGCGTCCCGCTTCAATTGCAACCTCCATCTGGCGCGGGTTGGCCGAGGCGAAGACATCGACGGGTGCGCCCTGAGCCAGTTGCTGGGCCAGTTGCTGGGAGCCGGCGAAGTTAAAGACTATGGTTGTGTCGGGATGATCGGCTTCAAACTGCTGTCCCAGCGCAGTAAACGCCTCAGTGAGCGAGGCGGCCGCAAAGACGGTTAACTCACCGGACAGGGCGGCGTCCGCTACCGACGCAGCGGTGTCGGCTGATGCGTCCGGCGGCGCAGCGGCCGGCTGCCCGCAGGCTCCCAACACGAGCATAATCAGTCCAACGATAATGCACCGCATCAGGTTATCCTTTCCCCTCAATCAAATAAAAGAAACGACAGTACCCTACAGCATAGCACTGCGAGGGCCTGTCGTTGGCCAACAAACGTTGAAACGCTGAAACGTTCTGACGTTCTAACCTATCCCTAACCAGAGTTCCTCCAGTGGGTAGACCAGTGATGCGGTGGTTTCGCCCATCGGATCATGATAGTCGGATGTGTAGACAATCGCTACATCGGCCTCGCCCCCGACGACCCGGGCCAGCACCGCGCGCACATCCTGTTCATAAAAGGCAACATTGTGCAGCACCGCCTCCCGTTCGTTGGGGGCCAGGCTACCATGTTGCTCGGCCTTCGCCAACATATCCAGCGCGTAGTGCCCAATCGCGGTTGAGCGCGAGCCCAGCGCAATCTTGAGACCGGGCTGCGCCAGATCATGCAGCGTGGAGAGTTGCACCGGGCTATGCTTCCCGGTCACGACCAGCAGCCGGTTGCGTGCAAAAATGCGTTCGCTGCCGCTTGCCATCCGCCCGGCCTGGATCACCGGAGCCATCAGCTTGCGATTGGCCGAGGCAAACACATCAACCGGCGCGCCCTGCGCAATCTCATCGGCGAGATAGTGCGACCCGGCGCAGGTCAGGTTGATTGTGCAGCCACCATGCGCTGTGCTGAAAGCGTATGCCAGCGCCTGAAATGCATCTTTTAGCGTAGCTGCCGCAAACACCGTTAACGACACCTCCGCTGTAGCATGTCCGATTGTCAGCTCATCCGGCGCGTGCGGTGCAGGTTGGGTCTCTGCCGACTCACAGGCGGGCAGAAAGCCATACTGCTCCAGGAGCGCCTGCCCCACCGCCGAGCAGACATAGCCAACAAACCGCTGCGCCAGTGCTGGCTGCGGGCTGTCCTGCAGGGCGGCGATGGTATGCACCACAAAGACCGGCTCGCTAAAGTAGACCAGGCAGTGATCCAGCCAGTTGAGAAACCCCTGTACCTGATGCATCCGCAACTGGATCAGCAGCCACTCCGATGACTGGCAGGCGGTCAGGGAGCGCATGCGCTGTTGCAGATCGGTGAGCCAGGTACGGCTGATGCTGCGCTGCTGCTCAACCAGGTTGCGGGCAGTATCATCGATACTATTCTGCGCAAAGAAGAGCCGGGCGGGAAACTCGCGCTGGACGTCCTCCCAGCGCTGCACCGGCCGGCTGAACCAGTGTGCCAGCGCAGTTGCACCCTCGTCGGTCAGGCGCAAAACGCGGCGCGGCGGATACGCTTCCTGCGTCTCAACCGTGGCGGCAAGAAACCCGGCCTGCTCCAGTTTTTTGAGCATGGCATAGACCTGACTCTGCTTGGGGTTCCAGATCATGTTCAATGTGGGATGCGTCTTCAGGCGCTGGTAGATCTCGTAGCCATGCAGCGGATGCCTGCGAACCAGGCCCAGCAGGGCATGTTCAATTGTGAATGGCTGGCTGGTTTTCGGCATACGCGTGTGCGTTTCTTTGAAACTAATTATTTTCAGACTACTCATTTTTTGAGTAGTTATGATTATCCCACGTAAATAAATAGTTGTCAAATGGCCTGCGTTATTCGGTCTGCCGTGAGTGAGTGCTTTGTGCCTCCGGCAGAGCGAAATAGATAATCCTTTAGGTGCTCACAGAGCATATTTTTTTGGAAAAAGAAGAAGAAACGTACCCAGGCTGCCGCGGGCGGTCTGTGTTTCATCGGGTGAAACGCTCAGTTTGATCGTCCACCGCATAATGCATGTCAAATTACCGAAAAGGTGAACAGGATCGAGGGCAGGAAGAGGGTAGCGATTGGTGGCCCCGGCAGGTACTACGTCCCGCCGGGGTCGCCATTAACGGTCATCCTTGACCGTTCACTTGAATGAAGCCGTCCGCCGTGCTTTGCTAGACGACGGCCCGCTCCGCGACAAGAATATCGATAAAGAGGGTTGCGTCTTTCGCGTAGAACCCCTTCTCCTGACCCGCATCGGTGACAATATCGAAGAACCCGTCCGCATCAATCCCCGCCACCAGGCCCTCGTAGACCGTACCGGCAGGCGTAACGGTGCGTGTCTTGCCTTCCCAGCTATCGACATCCTTGAGCAGAATAACCCGCACGCGTTGCCCTTTCTCCGGAAGTGCCGTCTCGGTACCCTGACTGCAGGAGCAAAATGCCGTATGGTCCTGATTTGCCTCGCTCATGATCTCCTCCTTGCTATGCATTCTAGCGCGTCTACTATCTGTGCCCGTCGTTATACCTTGTCGTCCTCGATCCATGCCAATCCATAGATCTGGCCGTTGTGTTCCATGCGATCCGTGAAGGGATGTAACTGCTGCCCCGACTGAACCCGCTTATACACATGCACCGGATGTTCCCAGTACTTCACACAGAGGTAATCACCGTTTGCCAGCACCTGTTTACCTTCGGTTGGATCAGTACATTCGTCGTATCCCATGTTGCTCCTCCTCTGGTTGTGCAACTAGTTGAACAACTTCCAGGCTTTCTCTAAACCTGTTGCCAGCCGATCGACTTCTTCCGCAATATTGTAGAGATAGAAACTGGCGCGGGCTGTGGCCGGGACATCGAAGAACCGATGCAGCGGCTGGGCACAGTGATGGCCCGCGCGCACCGCGATTCCCTCGCCGTCGAGAATCGCCGCGACATCGTGGGGATGCACCCCGGCAAGCGTGAACGATACAACCGCGCCCCGCTCGTGAGTAGTTGGCGGTCCATAAATTGTTAATCCCTCGACCTGCCCCAGGCGATCAAGCGCATAACGCAGTAACTCGATCTCGTGATCGTGAATGGCCGCCATGCCGACACTGTTCAGAAAATCAATCGCAATCCCCAGCGCAATCGCCTCGCCAATCGCGGGTGTACCCGCCTCGAAGCGCGCCGGAACATCGGCATAACTGCTCTGATCCAGGTCAACCCGCTTGATCATGGAGCCGCCACCCAGGAAGGGCGGCATCGCTTCCAGCAATTCATACCGGCCCCACAGCCCACCGATGCCGGTGGGTCCACACATCTTGTGCCCGCTAAATGCCAGGAAATCCGCACCCAGTTCCAGCACATTGACCGGCATATGCGGCACGCTCTGCGAACCGTCAACCAGCACCCGCGCGCCAACCGCATGCGCCCGGTCGGCAATCGCCCGCACCGGGTTGATCGTGCCCAGCACATTGGACTGGTGCGTCAGCGCAACCATACGCGTGCGTTCGGTGAGCAACTGATCCAGATCATCCAGCACCAGCCGGCCCTCTCCATCAATCGGCAGATAATCCAGGTGCGCGCCAACGCGTTGGGCCAGCATTTGCCAGGGCACAATGTTTGAGTGGTGTTCCATCATCGTCAGCAGGATGCGGTCACCTTCGCGGACATTGGCGCTGCCCCAGGCGTGGGCTACCAGGTTGATCGCCTCGGTCGCGTTGCGCGTAAAGATAACCTCGCGCATACTGGTAGCGCCAAGCAGCATCGCAACCTTGCCCCGCGCCCGCTCGTAGGCAAAGGTTGCTTCCTCGCTGAGTTTGTAAATTCCCCGGTGAACATTCGCATTGTAGCGCCGGTAGTAGTCCTCCAGCCCTTCCAGCACGCGGCGCGGCTTCTGGGATGAGGCAGCGCTATCAAGAAAGGCCAGCGGCTTCCCGTTGCTTTCTTGCTGCAAGATCGGAAATTCGCACCGCAGCGCCAGAATGTCGAATATCGGGAGTGTCGCTGTTGCTACCATAAACTCTGTCCTTTTCGGGTCAACTGGTTGC
>CAKZQX010000799.1 GCA_937141995.1 uncultured Chloroflexaceae bacterium
GGGCGAGAGCGGCGGAGCCGACCCCACCCGTCCGGATATGGAATTTGTGCGCACGCAGCGCAACGGCGTGAAGCAAGTCTATCTGCCTGGCCCCTCGCTCAAGGGCGTGATCCGTGCTCAGGCCGAGCGCATCTGCCGCACGCTTGACAGCGACGAACGACAGAAGCAGCAGCTACAGCAGTTGAAGGCACTGGATCAACAGAATACTAAAGCACCAGCATTGCAGCACAAAATACCGCTGACGGATAACCCGCTAGGCAGCGGCAAAGCCTACCAGGGGCTGGATGATATGGACTACAGCTCCGGCAGGTATGTGGAGAGCATCCGCGAGAATATCAAGGAAGATCCACAGCGCACCGCCATTCTATATCGCCGCTCCTCCTTCGTGTCGCAGATCTTCGGGCATACCAGCCTGGCGGGGCGAGTGCGCTTTGCCGATGCCTACGCCGACAACCCTTCTGAAATCGAAACTGTCGTCAGCGAGGAGCCTGCCCCCGAAGAAATCGCCGGCAAGCAGCCAAAACCCATCAGACTGGACGAGCGCAACGGGGTGGCGATTGACCGTATCTATGGCTCGGTGGCGGTGGGGCCGTTCAACTATGAAACGCTAGTGGCAGGCACCTTCACCACACGCATCGACGTCAAGAACGTCACCCTGGCACATCTGGCGCTGCTTGGTCTGGCCCTGCGCGACCTGCAAGAGCACCGCATCGCCCTGGGCTTCGGCAAATCGCGCGGGTTGGGGCGCGTCAAGGTGACGTTTGACCGCATGGAACTACGCTATCCGCTGTGTGAACTGAAGGGCGGCAACCTGTACCAGATCAACGGGCGCAAGATTGCCCCCGCAACTCACCTGATCGGCGTGGGCAAATTCTGCGCGGATGAGCGCTATCAGGCGTATCATCTGCCCACAGATGACACTGTGCCGCTGCCGAAAGATTCCGGGCTGACCTATATCAACGATGAAGAAAACCTGCATGTGGTGTTGAAAGCAGCAAATGACGACCAGGTAAAAACGATCTGGAAAACATGCATGCCGGCCTGGAAGCAGGTGATCAAGCTATGAGTGCGCAACAAAAGGGCTATGCCTACCGGATGCATCCGCTGACCCTTGACGACCTGAAGGCATACATAGAGCAGCATATGTTTGTGCCGCCGAACGCCGGCCAGGTGTTCGCCTTCGGAGGGAATACGGTGAATTTATCACCCATTGCAAATGTTGCTAAAGTGGATGATATCCCATTTGAAGGCAAGCATGGGCCATTTACCTTCGGGCACGTCTTTTCGCAGCAGGCCGAACTGCGCTGGAAATGTCAGGGCAAACCGTGCCGGCAACAGCAGGACGAACCACACCAGGCACAGCAGGGCGAAATCTATGATGCCCTGCTGCTGGTGGAGCACGACATTGCGGCGCTGCGTGAGCAAGCACTGAAGCTGAACGGCCCGCTCACCGTGCGCGAACCGAAGCATGACAATGCCTCTATCGTGCTGGATACGCCGCGTGAAGCAGAGCGGCGGCATAAACGCTGGCGACTGGGCTATAAAGAATATGTGGGGGAAAATCAGGCGGTTTCCTTTGTGGGCTATACCATGCGCATCGAACGAGAGGAGCGAACAGGATGAGCCAGTTTGATCGCGGCAGGAGACGAGGACCAGCACAGCCACCGCTACCCAAACCCTATGAGTTTGTCCCGTTGGCCCGCCGGGTTGAAACGAGCAAACCGGCGGGCCACCACCGCTACCAACATATCCAGGGGCGTCTGTCGGCGATGCTGGTGGCACGTTCGCCCGTGCATGTGGCATCGGGACTGCTGGAACCGACCAGCAACAGAAAACATCCCATGGTCAAAGCGCATTTCCGCACGAATGGTAAGATTGCCATTCCCGCCACCTCGCTCAAGGGGTGCATCCGCAGCATCCTGGAGGCTATTTCGCCCTCGGCAGTTGGCGTCAGTCGGGCGCGGTTAGACAGGAAAGAGATGGCCTCGCGCTCGCCGGACAGGCTCGATGTGGCGCAACGCCTTTTCGGGGCCATGGGCTACCAAGGGCAGGTGCGCTTCAGTGATGCGCTGCTGGAGGGCGACGAAACCGAGATTGTGCCCACGCCGCCGCTCTATCGCCCACGTTCGGAGTCGATCAACACCTACTTCGATGGCAACCGGGTGAAGGGGCGCAAATTCTATATGCATGGGCAACCGGCAGCGGGCGATCTGCCGCTGGAGGCGTGCCCGGTGAACAGTCGTTTCAGCTTCACTCTGGATTTTGCGAACATAACAGAAGGCGAACTGGGCCTGCTACTGCTGGCGCTGGGGATGGGCAAGCCGCGCCTGTGGCCCAAACTGGGCGGCGCAAAACCGGCCTGCCTGGGCACGGTGGAGGTGCAGGAGTCACGCCTGGAAACCTGGGACAGCCGGCAGCGCTACCTGGATGAAGAATGTGCCGGCAGCGGCAATCAACTGGAGGATTTGCAACCATTATTCGCGGCGGCCCGCAGCGAAAAGCTGGTGCTTGACGCGCAGCTGCAACGGCTGGCAGAGGTGCTGCGCTGGCCCCATGAGGATCGGGAATGCCCGGATAGGAATTATTGATGTAGTTTCTATTGTTACGTCATTTGCCGGATGATTCTATTGCCTCGCCATAGCAATTTGGAAAATTCATATAATAAACAAGGTCTTTAATCTGCGGTTGCTTTATGTTATAGCGAGGCTTTGTATTATCGAGACTTCCTTATGGACAATGCTGAACTAAGACATCTGATCAAGCAAGATGAAGGTCCCAAATTAGACTTCAAACAAAAGTTGCACGACATATTCCACTCGGACAAAGATGTCAAGAAGATGCAATGGGGCGAATTCATTAAAGACATTCTTGCCCTAGCAAATGGGTATCCAGGTACAGCCGATCAAACAGCTCATTTAATTATAGGTGTGGCTGATAAACGCAATGATGATGGTGAACGTGCTTTGCATGACATTGGTGATGTTGCGCTCACAGCAGAGCAAATACTTGAAAAAGTAAATAACTCTTGCCATCCTCGGCTTCTCAGGCTTATCTGTGAACCAAAAATACTGGATAAATATAGAATTTTAGTGATTTCTATTCCGCCAAGTCCATCATTGCATGAATTGACGCAGCGACTAACTGTAGCCCAAAGAACGACCTTTAACGAAGGAACCGTTTTTGTTCGACGTGGGTCGGCTATACATCCGGCTAACAAAGATGAACGAGATGCCATTTTTCAAGAAAAGCAAAAGTCAACTGGTTCAACTCAAAAGAACTCTTTACAAAGAAGGATTGACACTCTAGAGGAGAACATCAATGAATTACAAATAAAAGTGCATGAGATTTCTGTGCAAATGTCAGATGAAGAAGACAATCAATTATATGAAACCAAAGATGCTAATCCTGTCTATCAGAAACTAGAGGCCAGGAAAGATAGTATCGAAGGGGATATTATGCAGTTGAGGGACGAAAGAGATTATCTTCAGGGCAGGGTGCGATTTGAAAAGGGTTCAGTTAATGGAAGAAAACTACTCATAAGAGCTGAAAAACTCCTTGAAAAGTTATTTGCTCTTGAGGCAGAAGAAGATGAAGGCAAAAAAAGCAATCCTTTAATCATAGATGAAATGTATAGAGAAGCAAAGGATTGTCTTGAGCGAGCTACTGATATGGGTTATAGTCTACCAAGGGTTTATTTCAAATTGGCGGAAATACATGATTATCGCTATCAGGATGCAATGTCAGCTTTTGAGTGTTGTTGTGAAGGCATCGAAATAAGTACGGATTTTATGGAATTACACAAGAAACGAATTAATTTATACTCTCAATTAAAGAACACTCTCTTCGAAGAAGATGCAAGAGAGTATCTCATTTCAGACATCAAAGTATTACTGAAACTTGGCCAGAAGGATTATATTATTAAACTACTTAAAACAAGTTTTTTTGATGCAGAGGAGGATAGAGATATAAAAGAAAAGGTGATTTTGCTCGTCTCAGAATCATAACTCGTAGTTAGAGAGGTGAACATGACCCTGAACATTGAAACCATAAAACACATCCACCACACCGCCGATCACCTTGCCGCCGACCTTGCAGGCGGTCAGGTAGACCCGAACGAGGCGCAGAAAGCTCTGGCCTACCTGCGCCACAGCAAAGACCCGCAGCAGTTTTTTGCCTACCTGCGGGCCATCAACAAGGACGGACGGGCCGTCATTCGTTCCGGGCGCACGCTGTCCTATTACCGTGAATTGCTGGTCGCCTGCGAGCGCCACCTGCGCGATATGTCCACCGAGGATATGGCACAGACGCTTGGCTGGGCGATCCGGCTGCTGCGCTATTACAAGACCGTGCCCGATGCCATACCCGCACCAAGTGAGCGCGGCGCGGCATCTCCTGCCGCTGCTGCTGGACAGGCTGCCCCTGCACCCGATCCGGTGCCCACACCTGCCCGACCTGTTGAGCCGCGCCTGCCTGCTGTCGGTGAGAAATTTCGGGGAGAGATTGATGATATTGACG
>CAKZQX010000800.1 GCA_937141995.1 uncultured Chloroflexaceae bacterium
TTTATCTGTTTCACGAAAATTTGGCACAATGTGCCAAATTTTCGTGAAAAAGATCGAGAATCCTCCGCCCTGCCGGAGGCACTATCCATGGTCAACGCCAGGATCACATAACGCATAGGAGCACTGGTCGTTTCGCGTTTTTCGTTCATTTCGTGGCGTTCGTGGTCCAAACTCCCACCATGTAACTCCTGTCACATTACACACATTACGCGGTTGCCATGCAAATCGGAGATTTCACCCGATGGCAGCCCGATTCGCCGCTACCGCAGGCGAAGACCGCTTTCATTTTGTCAAACGTGCAATTTGAACAGCCACCGCGTAACGCGTGCCACATTACAGATCGATTTTGGCAGGCGGGCTGGGAGTCCGGTTGCCCAGTTGCTCCAGCACCGGCGGGATCTCCCCGTGGCCCTGATCAGGGGGAACGAGCAGCATTTCTTTGGTATAAATCGAGGTTTCGCGGTCATAGAATGACAGCTCGTACTGATGCTCCAGCACAATCGCGTTGGTCGGGCAGGCATCCTCGCAGTAGCCGCAGAAGATGCAGCGTAGCATATTAATCTCGTAGGTAGCGGCGTAACGCTCACCCGGCGAGGTCGGCTGGTCAGGTTTATTCTCCGCCGGCACGACCAGGATCGCATCGGCAGGACATGCCGCCGAGCAGAGCGAACAGCCGATGCAGCGCTCCTGCCCATTGGCAAAGCGCTTGAGCTCGTGGCGTCCCCGGAAACGCTCCCGCACCGGTCGCTTAACATCCGGGTATTGCACCGTCACCGGCTGCTCAAACATATAACGCAGGGTTGTGCGCAGCCCCTTAAACAACTCTCCGATCATGAATACTCCTCACTTAAAGTACACGCGTTACGCGGTCGGTTCCAAACCAGGTATTTACATAGATGAACGGCTCGATCCGCCTCCGGCAGGACGTACCACGCTGCCACAGGCAATTCCGGCTTTCAGGTCTGGATCAAACTGGAACAGTTGCACCGCGTACGTCGTGCCTCTTATCTTACCCTATACCGACTTACTCTCAGACTGGGATACCGCCGGGGGCTCAAACCGGGCAAAATCGACCGGCGAGGTTGGTATCGCCGGTCCACCCAGGCGCGATACACCATACAACATGCCAAGTCCCAGCACAAACAGCAGAACACCCTCAACCCAGCGGCTATCACCCGGAACAATCACAATCACAATCGCCGTCACGACCACATTCGCCAGGCCAAGCGGCAGCAGCCACTTCCAGCCCAGGTCCATCAGCTTATCGTAGCGAATCCGCGGCCAGGAGGCGCGAATCCAGACGGACATAAACAGGAACAGCGCCACCTTACCCAGGAACGAGAGCACCGAGAGAATCCCGATCAGGAAGGTTGCCAACCCGGTGCCCGTCGCTTCTTCGATAATTCCGCCCAGTGTCAACAGGCCGGGGAAGCGCCAGCCGCCAAAGAAGAGTGTTACGGCAATCGCGCTGACGGCAATCAGCTTGATATACTCCGCCATAAAAAAGAGCGCAAACTTCATCGAGCCATACTCGACATTATAGCCGCCGGCCAACTCCTGCTCGGCCTCCACCAGGTCAAAGGGCGCGCGTACTACCTCAGCCGTAGCGCTGATCATAAAAACTATCCAGGCCAGGAACTGTGGTAGAATCGCCCAGAGCCCACCCTGAAAATAGACAATCTCACGCATGCTAAACGTACCGGCCCACATCACCGCGCTCAGCACCGCCAGGCCCAGCGCCAGTTCATACGAGATCAGTTGCGCCGACGAGCGGATACCGCCCAGCATCGAATATTTGTTGTTGCTGGACCAGCCCGCCAGAGTAATGCCATAAACCCCGATAGAGGTCACGGCCAGCAGATAGAGCACGCCGACATTTGTATCGGCAATCTGAAAGAAGTTGCTCAAGTTATCGCCGGGATTCGCCACAAAACAGGCCTCGTAGCTACCCGCGATATTCCAGCAACCCAGCGGAATCACCGCCCAGATAATAATCGCCGGAACCATCGCCAGCGCCGGAGCCAGCAGGTAAACGCGCTTATCAGCGGCAACCGGCGTAAAGTCTTCTTTGAAGAAGAGCTTGATCGCGTCGGCAATCGGTTGCAACAGACCGGCCGGGCCGGCCCGATTAGGTCCAACCCGGTTTTGCAACCGCGCCAGCACCCGCCGTTCAAACCAGGTCAGGTAGGCAAAACCGGTTGTCACGGCAAGCGCTACCACAACACACTGGACGATCAGGATCAGGAATTGCAGAATGCCCATAGTTCACCCATCATCAACAAGCAAGGAGAACTGCGCAGGCAGGCCCAATGAACCGGAAAGTTTACTCCTCTCTGTTCTGTGCGCCTGCCGGCCGTTCTTAAACTTTATACCTTACTAACCGCCACATGCGTGCGTGGCCCGGTCTGCAACACCGAGAGCGGTGCTTCCGGCAGATGCGCCGGGATGACCACACTGCCCTCCGGCAGATCGCCCACGACCCGCGCCGGCAGTTCCAGCGCGCCGGCAGACGAGGCAACCTGCACCCGCTCCCCGGCAGTGATGCCCAGGCGCTCAGCATCGCTGCTGTTGATGGCAACATATGCCGCCGGGACATGCGTTTGCAGCAGCGAATTCTGCATCAGCCGATCACCATCGTAGAGCAACTGCTGGATCATCAGCACGAAGGGGTAGCGCTCATCGGCCATGATCGCCTCAATCGGCTGAGGTTTCAGCGCGAAGCCAGCCTGCGACTGCTCGATCATGGCCGGGTACTGCAACCCGATCCCCTCGGTATTCTCATAGTTAGTGCCGTCGTAGTAGATCGCCTCGTTCGTTTGCCGCCCCCAGACGCCGACCCGCCCCGTCTGCGCCAGACTGCCATGCGTAATGCCCGCGTAGCCCGGGACATACTCGGCAATATCCATTGCCACATCACTCACGGTGAAGTAATTCCAGGCAAACCCGCGCGTCTGCGTATTCACCATCGCCAGCGCCTGCGCCACACCCTGAATAATCATCCAGTCGGCGCGGCACTCCCCCGGAGCCGGACGCGCCTGCCGGGCGCGTTGCACCCGTCGCTCGGCATTCACATAAGTGCCGTCGCGCTCAGCAAAGGAGGCCGCCGGCAGCACCACATCGGCCACCTGCGCCGTCGCCGTCATAAACATATCCTGCACCACCAGGAAATCGAGCGCCTCCAGCGCCGCCCGACTGGCGGGATAGTCCGTGGCGGGATCAAGCCCCATCACATACATTCCGCGCACGCGGCCCTCAGAAGCCGCGCCCCAGAGTTCGCGGGCACTCAGGCCCGGCTCGGACAACGGCGAGTAGCCGGGACCATAATCCGGGCGCACGCCCATATCGAGCGCGCCACGCGAGTTACCCCAGGGCAGCAGCGCAATCAGGCCATTGTTTGCCCGCCCGATCTTCCCGGTCAGCGCCGCCAGATTGCCCAGATCCTGCGTGAGAGCCGGGCCAACCGTCAGCGCCGCCGCGCCATAGACAATAATTCCATTCTCGGCATCGACAAAGCTCTGTGCAATCGCGCGGATATCATCTTCGGCAACACCCGCAGCCTCAGCCATCTGTCCAACCGTGACCCCGTGCAGTATGGATTGCAGTTCGCCGAACTCCGTCACCTGCGCCGACTTCGGCTGGTCGCCAATCAGATCCAGGACGGCAAGCAGCAACCCCTGTGCCACATGGCGCTCATTGTTGGGATGATACTGCAGGCAACGTGTGGCGAAGCGGTCCAGTTTGGTAGGCCGCGCATTTGCCACAACCAGATCACCCCCACGCTCGGCGATACCACGCAAGCGCAGCAGGGCAACCGGCGCTTCCTCTTCCGGGTCTGCGCCAAACACCAGCACCGTAGTGCCCTGGCCCAACTCCATCAGATTGGTGCCCACGCCAACACCCAGTTCGGCCCCAATATTATCGTCGGGCGGCTCGCCGGGCGCGCCGACGCGATGATCCAGGTTGTGGCTCTGCAACACCTCACGGAAGAGCCGCTGGAAGGCATACAGATCCTCATTTGCCAACCGCTCCCCGGCCAACCCGGCCAGCGCTTCCCCCCCGGCTTCCTGCTGGATTGCGGTAAACTTCTCCGCCACTACCCGCAGCGCCTCGTCCCAACCGACCGGCACCAACTGGTTGCCCATCCGGATCAGCGGCGTTGTCAGGCGTTCCTGGCTCTCGACAAAATGCTGCGCAAAGCGGCCCTTGTCACAGATCCAGATATCGTTGACTTCGCCATTCTCGCGCGGCATGACGCGCATGATTTTATCATGGCGCATATCCAACGAGATATTACAGCCGACCGGACAGTGCGTACAGATCGACGGCTTAGATTGAACTTCCCAGGCGCGCGCCTTGAAGCGAAAGTCCGCTGTTGTCAGCGCCCCAACCGGGCAGATATCGGTGGTGTTCCCGCTGAACTTACTATCGAAGGGCGGATCACTCTTGCTGATAATGTGCCAACTGCGGCCCCGGCTGGAGTAGCCCAGCACCGAATCACCGGCAATCTCATCCTGGTAGCGCACACAACGCCCACATAGAATGCAGCGCTCGCGGTCCAGCAGGATCAGGTCGCCCAGCGGAACCGGCTTCTCAAAGTGGATTTTATCCTCGTAGTCGAAGCGACTGTTACCCGGCCCCCAGTTCATGGTCAGATTTTGCAGCGGGCACTCACCACCTTTGTCACACACCGGGCAGTCCAGCGGATGGGAGGTCAGCAGGAACTCCAGCACACCCCGCTGGGCATACTGCACCTCCTCGGTAGTGGTCAAAACCACCATACCCTCGCTGACCGGTGTCGTGCAGCCCGTCATCAGCTTGGGCATCATCGCAATCACCGGCCGGCCCGCCTCGTCCTTCTCGATCTCTCCGGTCGTCCGGTCCTTCTTGGGCGTGCCGACCGCTACCAGGCACATACGACACATGCCAACCGCCTTCATGCGGGGATGATAGCAGAAAACCGGAATCGCCACCCCGGCCTCGCGGGCGGCATCGACGACGTTAGTTCCGGGCGGCACGGCGATAGGGATGCCATCGATTGTCAGATTAATTTTATCCGTCATTATCTCCCTCTCTAGAGATAATCTTGCTAAATTTCAAAGAAGCGGTCAATCACACAGGCAAAACCGGGCAGAAGTGGTGAAATCAGTTCATCACCTGATAGGAGTGTCTGCACCAGCCGTAACTCAGCCTGCTGCCGTCGATAGACTTCCAGCCGCGTGGTGCGCCAGTCAGCAATCCAATA
>CAKZQX010000801.1 GCA_937141995.1 uncultured Chloroflexaceae bacterium
TGCCGCAGGCGAATCGGGTTTTCATCGGGTCAAACATCCGGTTTGAACACGCACCACGTAACTCGTGTCAATTACTGATAAAGATCACCAATCAACTCTCCCGGCTCGTCCTGAAAAGGCCAGAGTATAATACCGCCGGCCCCGGCCGCGCGCGCGGTCTGCTGTGCCAGGCGCAGATCATCGACCAGGTCGGCGGGTGCGCGCCGGCTGCCTGCGTCCGTGGGAAAGCCTAACTCAGTGATCACCACCGGGCGCTCCGGCTCCAGCATGGCTAACTCGGCAACGGCCCGCTGCAGATCGTCCGGGAAGCCCTGCCCATAGTACCAATGCGCGGCATAGCGCCCGCTGTCATAGGGATCATCGTCATAGTAGTGAAATGTGTAGAAATCAACAACATCGGCCAGGCGCAGGTCCGCCTCCCAGGGCTCGAAATAGTTCTTGGCAAAGGCCAGGCCCACCGTCGTTAGTCGTTCCGGGTCGAGCCGCTTGACCTCATCATGAACTGCCTGGATAAACTGTTTCCGCTCATTCGCCAGCCGGAAGCAGAGCGGGAAATCGGCGTTGTCCCAATCCCAGCAGCGGATATCGACCGGGCTACCGATATCCGGCTCGTTAAACAGATCCCAGGCCAGGATGCCCGGCTTCCCGGCCATATGTGTCACCACCGGGCGCACATGCTGCTCAAGCGCCATTGTGTAGTCTTCCGGGGCAAAGCGGTCCTGCGGGTACTTTGCCAGTAGCACCGGCATCACATAGATTCCGCGCTGATTTGCTTCGGTGATGAACATATCGAGGCGTTCCAGCCAGAGGTCCATACGGTAGTTCGGGTCGGTTAACTGCGCACCGCCAAACACATAGAAGTTCAGGAAGAGCCGCAGGCTGTTAACACCCAGCGCCTGCAACTGATCCAGGTCGGCCTGGATGGCGGGCAGATCCCACGGACAGTTGCCGTCCGCGCCAAACTGCAGGCGCGGGCAGGCAACCGGGTCGTCGGTGGATGGGCGCAAATAGTTGACCCCGCGTACCTCAAACGGGCGTCCGCCGGCACGCAGGTGTGCCCCTCGCACTGTTACCGGCGGCAGTTCCCCCACCAACAGTGCCGAGGTGGACGGCTCCGGCGTGCAACTGGTCAGCAGCAGGATCAGCAGTAGTAGCAGACGGCTCACCCGCAGCAGGCGCGGGGCAGGAAAAGGTGATAGAGTGTGTGGCATATTGCCTGAAGGAGGGACGCAGCGTGCTGCGCCCCTACGATACTTCTCCTGGCTAATCATTGTAGATGCAGATCAGTCACGGCTCCCAGGCTGCTACTGGAGACGAGCCGGGCATATTTTGCCAGGACGCCCCGGGTGTAGCGGGGCGTCGGCGGCTGCCAGGCTGCCCGGCGGCGCGCCAGTTCGTCATCTGGTAGATTAATCTGGAGTTGGCGCGTGTCCGCATCAATCGTGATCGAATCGCCCTCCTGCACCAGTGCAATCGGGCCACCCACTGCCGCCTCGGGCGCAACATGGCCCACAACCAGGCCATAGGTGCCACCGGAGAAGCGCCCATCGGTAATCAACCCGACCGAGTCGCCCAGTCCCGCGCCGATAATCGCCGAGGTGGGCGCAAGCATCTCGCGCATGCCGGGACCGCCCTTCGGTCCCTCGTAGCGAACGATCAGCACATCGCCGGGATTGATCTGGCCCGCCAGGACCGCCTCCAGGCAGGTCTCCTCCGACTCGAACACCCGCGCCGGGCCGGTGATGCTGCGATGCTTGATGCCGGTAATCTTGGCAACACACCCCTCCGGGGCCAGGTTGCCTCGCAGGATCGCCAGATGCCCCTGCGCATAGATCGGCTCACCCCAGGGGCGGATCACATCCTGCCCGGCGGGCGGCTCATCCGGCACATCCGCCAGCACCTCGGCAATAGTCTCGCCGGTGATAGTCAGCGCGTCGCCGTGGAGCAGATCATGTGTCAGGAGGATCTTCATCACCTGCGGCACACCGCCAACCTGATGCAGGTCCGTCGCCACATACCGGCCCGACGGCTTCAGATCGCAGAGCACCGGCACCCGCTGCCGGATCGTCTCAAAGTCGTCGATGGTCAGGGGCACCTCGGCGGCATGCGCAATTGCCAGTAGATGCAGCACCGCATTGGTCGAGCCGCCCAGCGCCATCACCACAGTAATGGCATTCTCAAATGCTTTGCGGGTCATAATCGTGCGGGGCAACCGCTGCTGCTGAATGGCCTCCACCAGCACCTCCCCGGAGCGCGCAGCACTGTGGGCCTTCTCCGGATCTTCCGCCGCCATCGTTGATGAGGCCCGCAGGCTCATACCCAGCGCCTCGATTGCCGACGACATCGTGTTGGCGGTAAACATCCCCCCGCATGAGCCGGCACCCGGGCAGGCACGCCGCTCAACTTCCAGCAGTTCGTCCTCGGCGATCTTTTTGGCGCTGTATTGCCCAACCGCCTCAAATGCGCTCACAATCGTCAGGTCACGGTCTTTGTAGTGCCCGGGCTTAATCGTCCCGCCATAGACAAAGATGGCCGGAATATTCAGGCGTGCAATCGCAATCATTGCCCCCGGCATATTCTTGTCACACCCGCCGACGGCCAGCACCCCATCCATACTCTGTCCATTGCAGACCGTCTCAATCGCATCGGCGATGACCTCGCGGGACACAAGCGAGTATTTCATCCCCTCGGTGCCCATCGAGATGCCGTCACTGATGGTAATTGTGCCAAAGAGTTGCGGCATCGCCCCCGCTGTGCGCATCGCCGCCTCCGCACGGAGGGACAGGTCGTTCAGCCCTGCATTACAGGGGGTGATGGTGCTGAAGCCATTGGCAATCCCCACAATCGGTTTGCTAAAGTCCTCGTCGCTAAACCCGACCGCGCGTAGCATTGCCCGATTAGGCGTCCGCTGAACGCCCTCGGTGACGATCTTACTCCGGTTGTTCCATGGCATAGTTTGCTCCTCTGGCTGACCTTTGTGCGTGATTCCCGGTGATGAGATCACGCTGGTGGAAACGCTGTTTCGTACGCCGCCCGTCGGTATGTCCACTCCGGCGCAGGCAAGGGCCACGCTATGGCAGAACGACCATCCGGGCAGTGTGCTTCGGTCTGCTAATGATAGTACGCAACGAATTGCGGCGCAAATAGCTCACCGATGCCCCCCAACTTGCCGGTATGAGCTATGGATACAGGATTCCCCGAACACAAAATCAGGGACTCTACGGATA
>CAKZQX010000802.1 GCA_937141995.1 uncultured Chloroflexaceae bacterium
CGGCGGAAGCCGGGACTCCCGCTTCGGGGCCGTCGCCCCATGACCAACCCGTTTCCGACAGGCTCTTAAATCTTCTGTTGTGGTTAACCAGTCGGTTTTGTTGAAGCGGCTACGGATCTCACTCCTGCTGCCACCGGCGTATCCAGCGGGACAAACTGCCCGGTGACGTGGCTACATGCCGTGGTGGCATAGTCGCAGTTATAGGTCTACGGCTGATCGCCATCAATGGTGTACCAGTGGCAAATAATCAACTCACTCAACGGGACATCACTGCTAGTTCCATTGATGATGGTAATGTCCGGCATAATCCGGATATTGTCCGGCACATAATCGCCGGCGCGATATTCCAGGGAGAGCGTATTATTGGCGGCAGTCACGACCGCAGTCTGCGGAGCGTAAAGCGCTCCCATCGATACAGGCTTCCATCGTGATCCACACACCATCAACCCACCACATCCCGCCCCCCTCCGTGCCCTCGGTGTTCTCTGTGGCAAAAGCGCAGCCCTACACCTCCGGGAACAGTTCCTCCATCTCCACCTCAGCCTTGCGGCGAGCCTCGGTCGTGCCGGTTGCGCGCCGCCCTACCGCCTTGTAGAACTCCTGGTCGTAGGGGCGGGTACGCACCACCACCGGCATGGGCACCGCATGCCCCAGCACCAGCGCCTGCTGCTTCGAGTCCAGGCTGGCTAACACCGCCTTCAGTCCGGTGCTGCCGCTGACCCCGGTGAAGACCGCGTCGATATCTTTGTCGTCGTTGAGCAGCGCCGTGACCCGCGTACCAAGCTGGCTCATCACCTCGGCGTCGATCGAGGAGGGCCGCTGATCCACCACGAGCAGCGTGACGCCATACTTGCGCAACTCACGCGCAATCGTGCCGAAGATGGTCTGCCTGGCCGTGGTCGGGTTGAGGAATTTGTGTGCCTCTTCAATCGTGATCATCAGTTGACGCGGGCGGTCGGCGGGGTTTTTGGTGTTCAGAAAATACTCGGTCTGCTCCACCCAGCGCCGGCGAATGCGCCGCGTGATGATATTGGCGACCAGCATGTAGGCCAGTCCGCTATCATAGCGCCCAAACTCCAGCACGACATGCCGCCCCCCCGCCAGCGCATCAATAATCCGGTCCACCACCGAGAAGTCGGCCTGGTCGCGCACAAAGCCCAGGCGCGGGATCTGCCCCAGCTTGCGCTTGAGCGCGCTGATTGCCCCGACGTGCGCCCCGGTGCTCTCGGCAAACTCCTTGAGTGCCTCGCTGTCCATTGCCAGCAGTTGGCGCATCCATTGCTGCTTGAAGCGGTCAGCCAGCAGGTAGGCAGACTCGGTTGCCGTGCTGCTCAGGTTCAGCTCGTTCTCCAGCGGGGTGATATCCTCAACATCGATCTGGTCCAGCCCGATCATCACCTGCCCATCAATGCTGACATTCCGCCGCCGCGAGGTATCCGGGTCGAGCGAGTAGATCAGCACATCGCTGCCGAAGAGCTGCCGCAACCCCTTCACAAAGCCGCCCTCCTCGGTATTCGCGTCCCAGCCATACTCGCTATGCATATCGAAGATCAGGTTGCCGGCAACATTGGCGTGGATCATCCCGCAGAGCAGCAGGCGCGTCAAAAAACTCTTGCCGGTGCCGCTCTTGCCAAAAATGCCGTTGCTGCGCTCAACCAGCCGTTCCAGGTTGATGCAGACCGGCACATCCATGTCGAGCGGCCGCCCGATCTCGAAGTGCGCGCCGCCCTCTTCGCCAAAGACGCGCGTAAAATCTTCTTCCTGCGCCTCGTAGACCGCTGAGAAGTGGCGCGGGATGGTCTTCACCGGTAGCAGCCCCTGCTCCAGATCGGTCGGCAGCATCAGGCGCGGCATCAACTCCAGCGTGCCATAGGTTGAGGTGCCGGTCAGCACTTCGCGCACAAACAGATCGCCGTCGGGCGGGTCGATCAGTACCTTCTGGTTGGTCGCCTCCAGCACCACATCGGTGATCATCGAGAAGAACTCATGCTTCTCGCCCTGGATGACGACAAATTTGCCGACGCGCATATCCTCCACGCTCTCGCGCGCTTCCAGCCGCGCGGTCAGCCCCTCCACGAGAGAGCCACTGGTGACAACGCCGAGTTTGCTGCGGGTGAAACTGGTCATAGCTGTTCCTGCTTCCGTTCGGTTCTATAACACAATCAGCACCAGGCCGGCCAGACCGACCACAATCACGACGACGATAACCACAATGATCATTCCCATATTGGCAGGCCCGCCGGAGGGCTTTGCTGCGGGCGCGGTGACAACCGGCTCCGGCATGTCGGAGAGGCCGCGCCAGACCTTCGCCCGTTTGAGCACGTCGTGGGAGCGATGCCGGGTGACGGCGACGAGGGTGCCGGCGCGTTTTTCCGGCAGGGTAAAGGTGTCCAACTCCTCGACCAGCATTCTGCGGTACTGGTCGATGTCGGTACCGATGCGCTCATCACCGGCGATCCCCTCCTGCATACCCTGGGCACGCACCCCCAGCAGCCGCTCCGGCAGATCCGGCTGCACGCGGAAACCCAGCGATGACTCCGCGTCGGCGACAACATGCTCATCGAGGATGGCGGCCAGCGGGCGATCATCGCGCAGGGCGGCAACCGCAATCCCGCGCAGAATGCGCTCCTCGTCCGGTTGCGCCACACAGACCAGAATGTTTTGCACATTGCGCCGGGTGCGCCGGCTGCGTTCGGTGACAGGCAGGCCGGTCACTTGCAGCACCAGTTGCCGCTCGATCCGCACCAGCAGCACCGAGAAATCTTCACCATAGATCAGATCGTTGGCCTCGGGCAGGCGCGTGATCGGCGGCTCCAGCGGCTCCTGCTGGCCGTCTTCGGTCATGCGCACCCAGCGATACCCCTGATCCAGGTTGTCTCCCCGTGTACGGATATAAAATTCCATCGCGTGTAACCCTTTTTGCCACCGAAAACACTGAGAACACCGAGTGATTCGCCCTGCGTCACATCATCGCAGTTTGCTCTCGGATCGCGATCATTCCGGACGTGCGGCCAGCATCCTCAGACCTCGTACCACTTGTGCCACCGAGAATACTGAGAACACCGAGTAATCCACCCTGCGTCACATTCTCGCAGTTTGCTCTCGGATCACGGTCATTCCCACCGTATGGTCGGCGTCCTCGTACCACTTACGTTGTGAAAGACTTAACCGTTAACCCCTAACCCCTAACCCCTAACCCCTAACCCCTAACCCCTAACCCCTAACCC
>CAKZQX010000803.1 GCA_937141995.1 uncultured Chloroflexaceae bacterium
CGCAGGGCACCCGGCATGCCGTGGGACCGACGCGCATCAGCTTTTCAGACAGTCTCTCAGAACTCATAACTCAAACTCAGAACCGTTATGGAGCAGGAGATGATGACAGATACTGCACAAACCGTGCTGATTTACGGCAACTCACTGTTTGTGGCCGGTGTCGCCGCCGAGTTATGCGCGATGCCGGATCTGCTGATTGAGCGGATCAATCCCGCCGGGCTGAGGACGTTTGCGCAACTGTGCTCTACCTGCCCGACTGTGTTGATTCTCGATCTGGCGACGACGCATGCCGATCTGGTGCTGACCTGTCTGATGGAATGCCCAACGCTAGTGCTGATCGGGCTGGACCTGCAGGACAGCCGGGTGGTGGTTCTGTCCAGTCAGTTTTTTCCCGTGACCACGGTGCAGGATCTGACGCGCCTGATCCGGCATCTGCCCGGGGGCGCACCGCCGTAACTCGCGCTCACCGTTGACCGTCCCGATACAGCCTGAGTATTTTTACCCTTCCCGGTGGAGAAACCTTCACCGTTATTCCCCGCAACCTGAGTATTCTTACTCTTCTCCAGACACACCCCGTTATTGTAAACTCACAGCAGAGCAGTGTTCCCGGTTCCATATCGTTTCGCATTGTCAGGGCTGCATGCACCCGGCATGTGATAGAAAGGAGCGCGCTATGCTGACAATTCCCAACTATCAGCTTGTCGAGCATCTCTACAGCGGTGTCTCGCAGGTCTATCGGGCCCGGCGTGTGGATGATGATCAGGCAGTTGTACTTAAGGTGTGGGCCAACGAACCCACGCTGCCGGAGCGTATGGTCTGGGTCCAGCGCGAGTATAACCTGACCCGCAGCCTGCATCTGGAGGGCGTGGTGCAGGTTCACACGCTGGAGATGAGCCGGGAGCATCTGGTTATGGTGCTGGAGGATTGTGGGAGTGAGGCGCTCATGCGACTGGTGCCGGCCGGGACGCTGAGTCTGATCGACTTTCTCAAGCCGGCGATCCGGATCACGGCGGCGCTGGAACAACTTCACCGGCGGCGGGTGATCCACAAGGATATTAATCCGGCCAATATGCTCTTCAACCCGATCACCGGGCAGGTCCGGCTGATCGATTTTGGGAGTGCCACCGAACTGGCGCAGGAGCTGCCGCTGCCGGTCAGCGCCGACCTGCTGCCGGGTACGCTGCACTATATCTCCCCGGAGCAGACCGGGCGCACCGGCCATGTGCTGGACTATCGCACCGATCTCTATGCTCTCGGTGTCACGCTGTACGAACTGCTGACGGGACGAGTGCCCTTCGACAGCCAGGATGCCGAGGAGTTGATCCGCTGCCACACCCACCGGCAGCCCGTCCCACCACACGAGCACAAGCCGGGTATCCCGCCGATCCTGTCGGCAATCATTCTCAAACTGCTGGCGAAGGAAGCGGCGGCGCGGTACCAGTCGGCTGCCGACCTGCAGGCCGATCTGGAGGAGTGCCTGCGCCGGCTTGAGACCCGCAGCTATATCGAGCCGTTTGTACCGGGAGCGCGGGCCACCGCAGAGTCGCCATGGGCGGAAGCCGCGGCTCCTCAGGCGCAGGCTCTGCGTGCGCTGGACGAGGAAATTGCCCGGCGGCAGCAGGCGGAAAAAGCCCTGCATGCGTGCCAGGCACTCTTTCAGAGCTTTATCGATCATGCGCCCGCCGCCATCTTTGCCAAAGATCGGCAGGGGCGCTACCTCCTGGCAAATGAGCAGGCCGGCGCGCCGCTGCATCGTGCCGGGGCGGACCTGATCGGCAAGACCGCCGCCGAGCTCTTCCCGCCCGAGGTGGCCGCCGATGCGCACCGCTATGAGCAACAGGTCATCGCCACGGGGCAACCGGTCGAGTGTGAACAACTGGTGGCGTTTCCCGATGGCATGCATACCTACCTGGTTACGCGCTTTCCACTCTACAATGACCAGGGTGAACTGGATGGGATTGGCGCGATTGCCGCCGACATCACCGTGCGGAAGCAGACCGAAGCCGCCCTGCACGCCAGCGAGTCCCGCCTGAAAGCCATGTTTGATAATGCCGCCACCAGTATTGTGCTGGTCGATCTCGCGGGATATGTGATTGAGGCGAACCAGACCTGGCTCAATGTGCTGGATTGCACGCCGGCGGATATTGCCGGAATTACGCTACCTGACATCATCGCTACGGCGGATCGGGCGGCGCATCAGGAGGTGTGGCAGGCGCTGCGGCGCGGCGAAGTGGCGCAATATCGGCGGGAGGTGCGCTTTCTGCGCCTGAATGGTCAGATCTTCTGGGGCGACCTCTCAGTGACGACCATCCGCAATGACCAGGACGCGCCGGAAGCACTGCTCTGCGTGATTGCCGACATTACCGAGCGCAAACAGGTTGAGGAGACGCTACAACGGGCGCAGTTCTCCCTCGACAACACTGCCGACGAGGTGCTCTGGATTGGGCAGGATAAGCGCTTCCTATATGTCAACCATGCCGCGTGCCGCATCCTGGGCTATACCCGCGAAGAACTGCTGACGATGACGATTGCCGATATTAACCCGGTCTTTCCCATGGAGATCTGGGACGACCATTGGCAGAACCTCCGGCAGCAGGGGTTTGCCAAACTGGAGACCCGGCATCGCCGCAAAGACGGCATAGTTTTCCCGGTTGAAGTAACCTCCACGCATATGGAGCGCAACGGTAAAGAGTATGTCTGCTCGTTTATCCGCGACATCACTGAGCGGAAGCAGGCCGAGGAGACGCTGCGCAAATGGGCCGATATTTTCCAGAACATCAAGATGGGCGTGGTGGTCAGCGACATGGGCAGCACGACGCTGGACATGATGAACCCGGCGTTTGCCGATATGTATGGTTACACGGTGGACGAGTTGACCGGCCGGCCGATTGCCGATATCTACGCCCCCGAAGCCCATGCGATCTATGAGCATTCGGCGCGCCTGGTCCAGGAACAGGATCATGTCGTCTTTGAGGCGCGGCACCGACGCAACGATGGTAGCACCTTCCCGGTTCTGGTTGATGTCACCGCTATTCAGGGTGGGCCGAACCAGGTGCCTTATCGCATTACCAACATCCAGGATCTGACCGAGCGCAAGCATGCGGAGACGCAACTGCTGGAGCAGCATAAAGCGCTGACGATGCTGCGCGAACGGGAGCGGCTGGCGCGTGAGCTGCATGACAACCTGGGGCAGGTGCTGGGCTACATCAAAACCCAGGCCCAGGCCA
>CAKZQX010000804.1 GCA_937141995.1 uncultured Chloroflexaceae bacterium
CGGCAGGACAAAGGGGCGCTCGTTCTCACCGTCGTTATCCACATCGGTGGGCGCACCATTGGGGCCGCGGTCGGGGACCGTGACAAACTGGTAATTCCCTGTTGTTGGTTCAACTCCCTCAAGCCAGAGCCCGGAGAGCCCCCCCAACAGAATCTCCTGATCGCCCGGCGTTTTCCCCAGGACCGGCAGTTCCGGGAAGTCGTAGGTTGCCAGCGTGGCCGGACCCTGGCTATGATCCTTCAGGCCCAGCGGCAGAATATCCGCGACCGTTGCGTTGGCAATATCTATGACAGCAAAGGCATTATTCTCCTGCAACGTCACGAATGCCGTGCTGCTATCGGGTGATACGGCGATATACTCCGGCTCTGCATCCTCAGCAAAGCTCTTGCCGGGAAAAATGCGTACGCCCCGCGCACGGAGTTCGGCCTCACGTCCGTTGAAGGCGGTAAACTCAGCGGTGGAAATTGTCTCAGCAGCAACATCAATAATGCTGACCGAGCCGTTGGGATCGCTCGCATCACCTGGTTCGCCCTCATTGGCAACCAGGATATACTCACCATCGGGGGTGAATGTCACCATATCCGGGAGTGCCCCGACGATGAAGGTTTCAACCTCATTACCGTCTCGGTCATACAGGATGACCTGTCCGGGGTCTTGCTCCGGGTCGGCAGCGACGGCCACGGCCAGCAACCCGGCATCTGGTTCAAAATCGGCGCTGTTGACATCACCCGGCAGATCAATTGTGCTCTGAAGGGTTGGGTTAGTCGGGTCGCTGATGTTAAGAATGTCAATCGTGTTTGAGAAACCGTTCGTAACATACAGGTTCGCAACCTCCGGATCGTAGGTGACAATTTCTGCCGCGCTTTCACCGAAAACACCTGTCCGGTAGGTACCAATCGGCGCGAGGGCAATTGTCGCTGTCGGTTCAATCTGAGCGGGGGTCGTACGCGGAACAGTCGGATCATTCGCAAGTGAAACGGTTGGAACCGACTGGACTGAGACTGCCGCCAGCGTGCCGACGAGCAGAGTCAGCAGGACGATGAGCGATACGGGGCGCATGGACATGAAGGCCTCCTTACTTCCGTGAAGTATCACACAAGGTAATCTGGGTGTGCCATTCCATATGCGTTCTACACACGCGTTGAAACGTATGCCGGGCATGCTGCTGCTGTACCGGTGTGCTTCCCGATCCTTCATGCGCGCAACTCGTTTGAGCGACGCGTCAGTAAAGCACAACACCAGCCGGAGTGGATGGGGTCAGGCAGCAAGCGGCACGCACAGCGCGCAGATAGGACTGCAACAGGGCAGCATAAATATATCCTGGTTGTAAACCGGAGCAGTATAGTAGTATCACAGAAGATTTAAGAAGAGGTTAAATCCTGATTGGGTCTGTGTAAAGAGAGGATTAAGGCGAGCTTATCCGTCTGGTGCAAAGGCCATGCTGATGGGCAATTCGTAACAGCGTACCGCCGCATAGCGCCTGCCGCCGGCACAATGGGGTTGGTCACCGCGAAGCGCATGCAGCGCGCACAGGTTAACCGGACACATATGCGCGCCTGTGTTGGTTTCATGCGCTACGTGGTTGAGCCAGAACCGGTGCTATGGGCGCTCTTGCAGGAAGGCACGCAGCATCCAGGCCATCTCCTCGTGGGTTTCCATCAATTCGGTCAGGAAGTCACTTGTGCCCATGTCGTCATACTCTTCATCACAGGCGCGCAGATCCTGCCGCAGATTGCGGATAACCGTCTCGTGATCCGTTACCAGATTGGCAACCATTGTGACGGCATCCGGGTAGACCTCGGTGGCTTCGGCGAGGGTGGTATGCTGCCGGAACTCCTGCATGGTGCCAATCGCCGGCGGGCCCAGGGCGCGGATACGCTCGGCAATAGCATCGATCCGGGCGGCCAGGACGGTATACTGCTCCTCAAACAGATTATGCAGTGAGTGGAACAGTTCGCCCACAACATTCCAGTGGTATTTGCGCGTTTTCACATACAATATATGTTCATCGGCCAGCAGACGCATCAGCAGGCCGGTCACGCCTTCGCGCTGCTCATCGGGGTTAATCCAGTGTTGACCATGTTGATCTGCACGGCGGTCATAGCTTTCCTCCTCTATCTGATGTCTGAGAACCGGGTTCTCAGCCTGGTAGTGTTGCCCGCTCTACTCCGCTGCGGGAACTGCTTCCACCAGTTATTTTGCAGTCATACACAAACCGTGCCAGGCCCAGGAGAAATGCTGTTGTGTGATGCCGAACGGGGCAACAGGCTGCTGCCTGGTGATGGGACTGATGAAGGTGTGGGTGTATCCGGGCAACCCGCATGCCGTGTGACCGACGCGAACCACCGCTTTAGACAGTCTCTTAGAACCGACCGCGTAGCTCCTGTGCTATAGTGGTGTTCCATTCGACGTGGTTATCACTGTCTGTTATCCTGGAGCAGTAAGCGTCAATGCTGACTGGCGGCTACACCGGGCAGCGGCCCGTCTGGGAGATTTGAAGGGAAGCGAGGAACTATGCGAGTCTCGGCACTTTTTGGGCGCACACTGCGCGATATTCCCGGTGAGGCAGAACATCCGGCCCATCAACTGGTGCTACGTGCCGGTCTGGTGCGGCCATTGTTGGCGGGGGGCTATGCGCTGCTGCCCCTGGGTATGCAGGTGCTCCGCCGGATCGAGGTGCTGATGCATGCGGAGATGGCGGGCATTGCGGCGCAGGAGTTTCGGACGCCTGTGGTGCAATCGTCTGCGGCCTGGGAGCAGACCGGGCGCTATGCCGATTATGGCCCGCTGATGCTGCGCTTCCAGGATCGGAGTGAGCGCGCGCTGCTGTTTGCCCCCACCCACGAGGAGGCCGTCGCCGAGCTATCCCGCCGCGAAATTACGTCCTATCGTCAGATGCCGGCGCTGATCTATCAGATCCATACCAAGTACCGCGATGAACTGCGCACGAAGGGTGGGCTGATGCGGATGCGCGAGTTTACCATGCTCGATGCCTACTCGCTGGATGCGGATCAGGCCGGGCTGGATCATGCCTATGATCTGATCGGCGCGGCGTTTGAGCGCATATTTGCCCGTTGTGGTGTGCAGTTTGTGGCGGTTTCGGCGGCAACGGGCGAAATGGGCGGACGCGAGGCGCGGGAGTATGTGGCGCTCTCCCCGGCGGGCGAGGATACGCTGGTTATCTGCCCGGCGGGCGATTATGCCGCCAATCTGGAGGTTGCCACCAGCACTGCGCCGGCGCCCGCCGCTACGACCAATCTGCCCCCGGTTGAGGAGGTTGCCACGCCGCACTGCGCCACCATTGCCGAACTTGCGCATCTGCTCAACATCCCGGAGGCGGCGACGGCCAAGGCGGTCTTTTTCAACACCCCGGAGCGCGGGTTGCTGTTTGTGGTTATTCGTGGCGACCTGGAGGTTAGCGAGACGAAGCTGCGCGCCGTGGCAAGCGTGGCGGCGCTAACCCCGGCAACCGGCGAACAGATTGCAGCGACGGGAGCAGTTGCCGGCTATGCCTCGCCGGTTGGTCTGAGTAATGTCACCGTGATTGCGGATCGCTCCGTCGTGGCGGCGGGACCGCTTGTCGCCGGGGCTAACCGCGAGGGCTACCATCTGCGCAATGTGGTCTATGGACGGGACTGGCAGGCCGGCAACGTTGCCGATATTGCCACGGTGCGGGCGGGTGATCGCTGTCCTCACTGCGGTACGGCGCTACGTCTTGAGCGCGGGATCGAAATCGGCCATATCTTCAAGCTGGGTACGCGCTACACCGAGGCGCTAGGGGCAACGTACCTTGACCCGAATGGGGTAGCACAGTCGGTGGTGATGGGGTCGTACGGGATTGGCGTTGAGCGCCTGCTACAGGTGATTGTCGAGCAGCACCACACCGAGGCAGGCATTCTCTGGCCGGTAATGGTTGCCCCCGCCGATGTTTACCTGGTCAGTCTGGGCAAGAAGGAGGCGGTGCGGACAGCCGCCGACGAACTCTATGCCGAACTGCAGGCCGCCGGGTTGCGTGTGCTCTACGACGACCGCACGGAGTCGGCGGGGGTCAAGTTTAACGATGCCGACCTGATCGGGTTGCCGGTGCGTCTGGTGATCGGCGATCGGCTGCTGGCGGCGCAGGCGGTTGAGGTCAGGCCGCGCCTGGGGGAAGCGGTCACGGTGGAACGCGCCCAGGCGGTAGCGGCGGTGCGGAACAGCCTGGCATCAGTGTAGGATAAACAAATCTTAACCGCAAGATTACGGATACGACCTACCGCGTGGCCGTGATTACGCGGGCCTATGGTCAGTCGGCGCAACTGGACAAACTGGTGGCCGAAGTACAGCAACTGGAGCAGCAACTGGCGGAGCATGTGGTGGAGCGCCTGCTGGCGCGCGATGGTGATGCCCCGGAGGAACTGCTCAACGGCCGGTTGGACGCCCTGCGCCTCTGTGTGCGCGAGTTGGCCGGCATCGGCGAGGTGCAGGTGCCGCTGGTATCGGGTAAGTTGCTATCTACACAAACAAGGATACGCTTCAGCCGATCCGCCTGTGGGCAAACCGCCCGCAGGCAGATTTTTATCAGCTTTATGCTCCTCCGCGTGTACCCCATGCTATAATAAACGGAATTGCGCCGCAGTCTGCATGGGCTATGATATGGTATAGTACTAAACAACAGTGACAGGGTGTGTCTGACGCATAGAAAACTGAGTGAACCGACGAAGAATTAAGGAGCAGCGAGGATTATGGCTGTTACGCTCAAATCGCGCCAGCAGATCAAACGACTGCGCGATGCCGGCCTCCTGGTGGCGGATACATTTGCGATGCTACGCGAACATGTCCGGCCAGGCATTACCACCGCCGAATTGGATGCCATCGCTGAGGAGTATATTCGCAGTCGGGGCGGCGAACCAGTCTATAAAGGGTATGGTGGTATCCCGGCCACCCGCAAGCAACCCGGCCGCAAGCCGTTCCCGGCGACGATCTGTGCCTCGGTCAATGATGTAATCTGCCATGGTATTCCCAGCCGGAAGGAACGGCTGCGCGAGGGCGATATTATTAGTGTCGATATTGGCGCGCTGTACAACGGCTGGGTCGGCGACTCATGCGTTACCTATCCGGTCGGCGAGATTGACGAGAAGACCCGCCGATTGCTGGAAGTGACGGAGCGCTGTCTGCTCCTGGGGATTGGGCAGGCGAAGGTGGGCAACCGACTCGGCGACATTGGCGCGGCAATCCAGCGGTATGCCGAGTCTCAGGGGTTCTCGGTAGTGCGCGAATACACCGGCCATGGCGTGGGCCGCAAGCTGCACGAGGAGCCAACCGTTCTGCACTATGGCGAGCCGCACACGGGGCAGAAGTTGCTGGCGGGCATGGTGTTTACCATTGAGCCGATGGTCAACCTTGGCGGGCCGGAAACCCAACTGGAGCGTGATGGCTGGACCGTTCGCACCGCCGATGGAGCGCTCTCGGCCCAGTTTGAGCATGCCATTGCCATCACCGATGACGGGCCACTGGTATTGACGCTGGGCGACCGGGTGCATTCGGTCGCGGAGATGAGCCAGTAGTTTGCTCGGATCGCGCATTGTTCTGCCGGTCAGGAATGCCCACGGGATTGCGTAATCCCGTGGGCATTTGTGTGCAAGAACATTCCGGTTCGTGCCGGATTACGCCCGAATGACCGTTACCTGCCGCCCGTTGGCCGTGGTCGCCTCCTCAGTGTAGGTGCGTTCGGCAATCGGTGGCTGGTCCTTGCGCTGATCAAAGATGATCAGCCAGCCGCTCATCAGCCCCAACCCGGCCAGGTAGCTGTCGAG
>CAKZQX010000805.1 GCA_937141995.1 uncultured Chloroflexaceae bacterium
CCCGGAGACGGCCCACTGTCCCGGCACCTCGCGCCAGCCTTCGCCGGCCCGCGCTTCGAGGGTGAAGCGCCCGCCCTGGTCGGCGGCGAGCAGGCTGTTGAAGGCCAGCTCGATCGGGGTCTGGTGGTAGACGCTGCGGCTGCCGCTGAGCGGCCGGGCGCTGGTGAGGTAGAGCAGGTCGCCGGGCAATTGGCGCACATAGGCCACCAGGTCGTCGCGCTGACCGGCGGTGACGTCGGCCCCGACGAACTCGAGCGCGAAGTCCAGGAAAAGACCGCAACCCTGCAGACGGAACTCCACGAGCGTATCCGCGCCGAAACTGCCCTGCGCACCGTGAATCGGGCGCTGGAAACGCTCAGTGAGTGCAACCAGGCACTGGTACGCGCCACCAACGAGATGACCCTCCTGCAGCAAACCTGCGACATTCTGGTGATGGTGGGCGGCTACCGGATGGTCTGGGTCGGGTTTACCCAACCGGACAGGAGCGCGGTCACCCCGATGGCCTGGGCCGGGCACGAAGACGGCTACCTGACCAGCATCCAACTCACGGGGGACGCGTCTCACCCGATTCCACAGCCTATCGGCATGGCTCTGCGCGAGCATTACCCCTGGATCGTCCAGGATATTGCGAACGACCCCGACGGCGCTCCCTGGCGCGCACCGGCATTGGAACGCGGCTATGCAGCGATGATCGCCCTGCCACTCGGCACCGACGGCGAGACAATCGGTATCCTCACGATTTACGCCGGAGTCACCCATGCCTTCGGCACAGAAGAGGTAAAACTGCTGCTGGAACTGGCCGGTGACATCGGCTATGGCCTGGCTACACTGCGCACCCGCATCGAGCGCCAGGGGGCGCTGGAAGCCCTGGCACACCTCCGGCAGCGCAATAATCTGATCTTGCAGGCTGCCGGCGAAGGAATTTACGGCCTGGACATCGCGGGAAATATCACCTTTGCCAACCCCGCCGCGCTGCGGATGGTCGGCTATACCGAGGAGGAGTTGATCGGCCGGCCGCACCAGCGGCTCATGCACCCGACCGCGAACGACAAAAGCCCTGTCGTCCGGAATGGTCGTGAGCAGCAGCCCATCCATGACAGCTTCCATCGCACTGACGACGAGATGTTCTGGCGCAAAGACGGCACACCTTTTCCCGTCGAATATATCAGCACCCCTATGTTCAGTGACGGCAACCTGGTCGGTGTGGTAGTCTCATTCCAGGATATCAGTGAACGGAAACGGGCCGAGGAACAACTGCGCCACCAGGCACTGCATGACGCGCTGACCGGCTTACCCAACCGGACGCGGTTTCTTGAGTTGCTGACTCACACCATGAAATATGCGCAACGCCGGAGCAGCTATCCCTTTGCGGTGCTCTTTCTTGACCTGGACAACTTCAAGATGGTGAATGACAGCCTGGGACATGTGGATGGCGATCAGTTCTTGATTACCATTGCGCAGCGGATCGCTACCTGTCTGCGCACCAGTGATACGATTGCCCGGTTTGGCGGCGATGAATTTGCCATCCTGCTGCACAATGTGCGCAATCGCCAGGATGCAACCACCGTTGTTGAGAAGATTCAACGCGATCTGGCCCGGCCCATCTATCTCAACGGGCACGAGGTCATCACCTCGGCGAGTATTGGTATTGCGCTCAGTTCAAACAACTATGATCATCCCGCCGATCTGCTCCGTGACGCCGATACCGCCCTACACCAGGCCAAAGCGCAGGGACGTAACCGCTACACAATTTTCGACGCGACGATGCGGGCGCATGTGCTGGAACAGTTGCATTTGGAAGCGGCACTCCGGCGCGCTATCGAGCGCGAGGAACTACGCCTGCACTACCAGCCGATTATCGCGCTGGATACCTGTACCATCGTCGGCTTTGAGGCGCTGCTCCGCTGGCAACATCCACAGCGCGGCCTGCTGCCGCCATCCGAGTTTCTCCGCATTGCTGAAGAGGCCGGCCTGATGGTCCAGATTGGCTGGTGGATCGTGCATGAGGCCTGCCGGCAGTTACGCGCGTGGCACACTCAGTTCCCCGATCTGCGCCCGCTGAGTGTCAGCGTCAACCTCTCCGGCAGTGAACTGACGCGCAGCGATGTGGTCGAACGCATCCGCCAGACTCTGGAAGACACCGGCATGGACGCGCACAGCCTCAAACTGGAGATCACCGAAAATGTTATGATGGATCATGCCGAAACAACCATTGCAACCCTTGAACAGTTGCGCGACCTGGGCATTCAGTTGTGCATCGATGATTTTGGTACGGGCTACTCCTCGTTGCGCTATCTGCATCGCTTCCCGATCAAGATCCTGAAGATTGACCGATCTTTTGTCAGCAACCTGAACAACGATATCGAAAGCGCCATCATCACCCAGAGCATTGTGATGTTGAGTCACACCCTGGGGCTGGAAATCGTCGCCGAAGGCATCGAGACCGATGAGCAACTGGCCTACCTCCAGGAACTCCACTGCGAGTATGGACAGGGCTACCGGTTTGCCTGTGCGCTTGACAGCGACGCCATCGAAGCGCTGCTCCGGACGACGGCAGAGCAGCAGACATCCTGCCGGTTACTGCCCGAACTTGTTGCCGTTGATCATTAACGTACCGGCGTTACGCGGTGGGTGTATACATCGGATATGTACGCCCACAACGGCAGTCTTCGCCTGCGGCAGCATGGTACGTAATCAATCTTAATTTCACCAAAAATTTACACTATGTGCAAATTTCTGGTGAAATTAAGATGGGCTTCTTCCGCCC
>CAKZQX010000806.1 GCA_937141995.1 uncultured Chloroflexaceae bacterium
GTTGGGATTGAGTCGCGCGGGTTTATCTTTGGTGCGCCACTGGCCTATGAAATGGGTATCGGGTTTGTGCCGGTGCGGAAGCCGGGGAAATTGCCTGCGGATACCTACCTGGCCGAGTATGCGCTGGAGTATGGTGTCAATAAGTTGGAGATTCATCGGGATGCCTTCGATGCAGGCATGCGCACCCTGATTATTGATGATTTGCTGGCAACTGGTGGCACGATTAGTGCAACATGCGGCCTGGTAGAACAGGCTGGTGGTATTGTCGAGGAAGTAGCGTTTCTGGTCGAATTGACATTCCTGAACGGGCGTGAATGTCTTCAGCAGTATCCTATCTTCTCACTTATCCAGTTTTGATTATGCGGAATACGACATGAGCCAATCCTATGGTTCCTGTAATCTATAGAAAGAACAGACAAGCAAAGAATAAACCGATTGTTTGATAGCAATGGGCCGGGTGTCGTTGTTCTGTGGTTCTTTGTTCTGTGGTTCTTTGTTCTCAGTTCTCTCTACAGTACAGTGTCCGACGGTACGATAATTCTGGGGGTGTCTCTGTCGGGTATGGTCGTCCAGCGTAGGTTTGCTATGGATGGCACACGCTATAAACTTATTGCAAACTATTGACGCATATGTTATACTTACATTAAGGAACACGGTATTGCGCTGGCATCCTCTGTTGGTTTAGGAGCAATACCGGCTGGTACTCCCAAGACGAGTTCCCCAACCACGTTTCCATACTCATCGGACAATCCAAACGCATTTCTTCGGCATACGCTGTACGGCGATGCATGTATTGAATAACAACCCTTTCTATCCACGATGCTTCCTCAAAAGAACAACACGCTATGTTAGCTATGCGAACATCGGTCCAGGTGTGGGCTGATTCAACCTGCCTGATGGTGTATGCGTGGAGATGCCCCAATATAGTTTTCTACGCGCACCAAATTTTTTTATTGTGCCGTTTGAGCGGTAATACTGTTGCATAACCGCATTGTAAGGATTTGCTTTGCTCTGGTGTGAACATGGTACTGCTCGCTTTGCATTGAACCTATCCTAAGGAGTATACGTATGGTCAATGTTGCTGAATTAGAATCGAAAACCCTGGCTGATCTTCGCGAACTGGCGCGGAATAGTGGTATTAGCGGGGTGAGTGGCCTCAAGAAACATGATTTAATCTTCAAACTATTACAGGCCCAGACCGAAGAGGCGGGAAATACGTTTAATGACGGTATTCTGGATATTGTTTCTGACGGGTTTGGTTTTTTGCGCGGCGAGCGGATGTTGCCCGGTCCCGATGATGTCTATGTCTCGCAATCGCAGATCCGCCGCTTTGGACTGCGTACCGGCGACCGCATCTGGGGGCAGATTCGACCACCGAAAGAGAGTGAACGCTTCTTCTCTCTCCTTCGGGTTGAGTTGATTAATGGGATGGACCCCGAAACGGCTCGAAAACGCCCCCTGTTTGATCAACTAACACCGATCTTTCCTAATGAGCAACTCCGACTGGAAACTGAACACAACATTCTCTCAACACGCCTGGTTGACCTGATTGCGCCGATTGGGCGTGGGCAGCGTGGGTTAATTGTTTCACCACCAAAAGCCGGGAAGACGCTGTTGCTCAAGGCCATTGCCAATGGTATCACCACCAACCACGCGGAAGTTCATCTGATGGTGCTCCTTATCGGTGAACGACCGGAGGAAGTGACCGATATGCGGCGCAGTGTCAAGGGGGATGTGGTTTCCTCAACTTTTGATGAGCCCGTGGAAGATCATACGAAAGTTGCCGAGATGACGCTGGAACGTGCCAAGCGTCTGGTGGAAGGCGGGATGGATGTGGTGATCTTGATGGACTCCATCACTCGTCTGGCCCGGGCCTACAATTTGGATATGCCGCCGAGCGGGCGTACGCTCTCCGGTGGTATTGACCCGGTGGCGCTCTATCCGCCCAAACGCTTCTTTGGCGCGGCCCGTAATATCGAGCATGGCGGCAGTCTGACGATTATTGCCACCTGTCTGGTTGATACGGGTAGCCGCATGGATGATGTGATTTACGAAGAGTTTAAGGGAACCGGTAACATGGAACTGCATCTTGACCGGCGTCTGGCCGAGAAGCGGATCTTCCCGGCTCTCGACATTCAGCGCAGTAGTACCCGGCGCGAAGAGTTGCTGTTGCCACCCGAGTTGCTGCGCCAGGTCTGGACGTTACGGCGGATGGTCAGTATGCTTGGTGATAATGAGGGCACCGAGTTGATGCTGACGCGCATGGCGAAGACACGCACCAATGAAGATTTCCTGGCGACGCTCAGTAAGAATCCCTGACCTGGATGAGCTACTGCGCATGGTGCTAAAATCGGCAGCACTATCGTTCATGTCCATACGTTCCCATTTACCCGGACACAACGTATAAGGAGGTATTTAATGAGTACACAAAATTACTACGATCATACCCCCGGTGAGCGGATCGATCTACCGGATCCAACCGTGGTGGATAAAGGGCGTGGCACGACGGGCATCGAGTACCAGATTATCGGCACGACGCTGCAGGCGGTTGTTATTCAACTGGCAGAGGGTCAACAGGTCTTCTCGGAGCGCGGCGGTATGAGCTGGATGAGTGCCAACGTCGATATGCAGACAAATATGGAAGGTGGTCTTGGTGGTGCCTTCAAACGCATGTTCTCGGGCGAGTCGATTTTCATGGTGACGTTCAGCACGCGCGGTGGCGAGGGTCTGGTCGGCTTTTCGGCGGAGTTCCCCGGAAAGATTGTGCCGCTGCATCTGGGACAGGGGCAGCAAATTATCTGCCAGAAAGACGCATTTATGTGCGCTGAACGCAGCGTGCAACTGGATATTCACTTCCGGCGGCGTCTGGGCAGCGGGTTCTTTGGCGGTGAAGGCTTTATTATGCAGCGCCTGACCGGGCCGGGGTTGACGTTTGTGGAATTGGACGGTGAAATCGTCGAGTATACGCTGGAAGCCAACCAGGTGCTCAAGGTGGATACCGGCCATGTGGCGATGTTTGAGCCCAGCGTTGACTTTGATGTCGAGATGGTGCGCGGGTTTAAGAATGTCTTATTCGGGGGTGAGGGGTTGTTCCTGTCAACTCTGCGTGGTCCCGGGCGCGTCTGGCTCCAGACCATGCCGGCGATGAACCTGGCCCGCAAGATTGCGCAGTATATGCCCAGTTCGGGCGACAGTGGCAGTAGCGGAGGCGGAGGGTTCAATCTTGGTAACCTCCTTGAGGGACGACAGTAGTCGTAGCATCCGTGCTATCTTGTTGTGCAGGATGCTACCCGGTAATGCCGAGAACGGGGTGACATCACGGCACCGTGTGGTGGTTTGTGTCACCCCGTGGTTTGCGGAGTTACGCGCGTAAAACGGCAGCGGCATTATGCAGCGTGTTGTTTTGGTCGCGGTGCCGCAGATCGCCGTTCCTACCGCCTCATCCAATCTTAAAATCAGACAGACCGAGCAATCAAGTGAGACAAGGACACTACGGTAGGCGCAACCTGACGGCAGGTGTCCTGTTGCGCCATTTCTTGTGCCGCCATTCAGCACAACGCAGGCGCTGAACGTATGCCGTGGTGGATGATCTCGTTGGGAATCCGGGGGTCTTCGAGCAAGGCGTCCCCTTGAACCGGGCTGCGATGGGATGCCTGACCAGGTCTCCAATCGTGGTGGCAATAACGCAGCCAGGTGGAAGGGAACCACCTGGCCGGGGCAGCCTACACGCATAAGGAGGGGCAAACGAGAACATTGACGACGGTAGATACCGCGAACTGGTTAACGCGTTCGTCGCATTGACCATCGGACTGGTTCACAACCGTGTTGCGCCAGTTATACCAGGTTGATCAGTTCGGTGGCAGTACGCCGCATATCCAGGAAGACCAGTCCCAGTTTGGCGCGGCTATGAGCCAGTGCCGTCAACACCGCCTCCTCACCGATAGCCATCAAGATAACGTAGCCTTCCTCACCACGGACAAAGACCTGGTCGAGTTGACCACGCCGTAACTCACTTGCAATACGTTCACCCAGCGAGAGCATTGCGGCACTCATAGCCGATACGCGATCTTCCTCAACATCGGCAGGTAACGCCGAGGCCATAATCAGGCCATCAACACTCACCACCGCCGACGCCTCGATATCTGGTGTATTCATACTTAAAGCCTTGAGATGCCGCACCATCTCTTCGGTTCTGCTTGCCATTCAGCTCCTCCTTAAAGGCCGTCAGCCAGTTGTGGAAAAGAGGCTAGATTGTGCTGGGGCAAAACCAGCAATGTGAGGCCGTGGTAGACGGCCATTCGCGCTCATTCTACTACATTTTTTGATGAAGGGCAACTGGTTTTCTCGGTATCAATCGGCAGCAAGCCGATAAAATCAGGTCAGAGTGTAATTCCTATGATCTGCTCAGTATGAGCAGATGGCGTGCGTCGGGCGACTGGCGGGGTAGCCTACTGCTCCGCGCCGTTTATGTCGCCGGTCTCGTCAGGCAGTTCCAGGCGTTGGCGCAGGGCTATCTCAGCCGCTGTAACTGCCTCTGCCGGGGTTGCCAGGTTGCGCAAGACGCTCAATTGCATGCGTTCCAATTCTTCCAGGACGATATCGTTCATGAGCGGGCTGTTGGGCATGGCCTGGCCCTGTTGCGCCTGAGCGCGGATTGTGCGGGCCAGTTCCCACGCAAGAGTTGCATCCCGTGGGTTGAGATCGCGGACAGTCGGTTGTTTCCCGGCGGTAAGCAGGGCTGTCTGCGCGTCTTTGGTGAGCAAGTAGCGTACAAAATCCAGCGCAGCCTGCTGTTCGTCCGTATTGGCTACACGGGCATTAATACTGATGACCTCACTCTGTACATAGGGCTGTGGTGCGCGATTCAGGCTACTCAGGACGGGTAAGGTGGCAACCCCCAACCGGTCGCCCCAGAGAGCCTGGTATTCCGGGAGCGCGTGTGCCCAGTCAATAGTCATTAGTGCTTCCTGTGATTTCAACGCGCTATCTACAACAATGCCGTCATTTACAGCCAGGATTTGTTGATCCTGACGAAGCTCCAGCAGCCACTCGAGCCATTGTTCAACTCCGGCCCGCCCCGTGCTGCCCAGGACCAGGTTGCCCTCTTCGTTGAAGATGCGCCCGCCAAATGCATAGAGATAGCCAATAGTCTTGTCCAGTGAAAGCGTATAGGCCAGCCCCCATATCGGCGGCTGGGTCGTCGCATCGGTCAGGCCCCGCGCCGTACGCAGCAGGGTGGCGGTATTGCCGGGCGGTACTGTGAGATTAGCCTGATTATAATAGAGAACCAGGGTATCGAATGTCAGTGGCAGGCCATAGAGTGCGCGACTGCCGCCGTCGGTTTGTACAAGTGCTCCATCCAGGGCGGTAGGCAGGAGTTGGTTGCGCTCACTGGCGGATATTTGTTCATCCAGTGGCAGCAACAGGCCATCCTGTGCGAGCCCGCCGAGGGTATGGCTCTTCAAGATTACGAGATGTGGTCCCCCACCGGTCAGGGTCGCTGCCCGTAGTTCCGCTGTCAGTGAAGCGAGCGGCACGGCATGGGGGATAACCTGCGTTTGGGCCTGTGACTGATTGTACCGATCAATCAGGGTTGCCAAAACCTGATGTTCAGGTGCGGGCCAGGCATGCCAGAGCAGCAACGTAACCGTACGTGGTGAGCGTACGGGGGTTGCCTCGGGCGTGGGTAGTGCTTCCGCCGCTGATGAGCCGCCACATGCTGTTATGAGTATCAGAAGCAGGCAGACAACCACCATGCACTGTATATGCTGCCTGGCGATCAACGGGGCCTCGCTTTCCGTTGAGGGTTGTTGAGATTATAGCATAGTCATATCCTCTGCTGCAAGGCGGTAGTATCACCATATTTAATGGAGTGTGACGAAAAGTTTTGCGCAGCGGGCTTGCCGCTCCCCATCTCGTCAGGCATCCAGTTTGCACTCTCGCTGCGTAATGTGTGGAAGTTGCACGCGTTACGCGGTCCCTGACCTGAAAGGTCTTTCAGCCTCCGGCAGGGCGGAAGAAGCCCATCTTAATTTCACCAGAAATTTGCACATAGTGTAAATTTCTGGTGAAATTAAGATCG
>CAKZQX010000807.1 GCA_937141995.1 uncultured Chloroflexaceae bacterium
CGCCACGACTTGATTGTCTTCTCCGATGAAATTTATGATCGCCTGGTCTATAATGTTGCCCATACCTGCTTTGCGGCGCTGCCTAATATGCAGGAGCGTACCGTGCTGATGGGTGGCTTCTCGAAAGCCTACGCCATGACGGGTTGGCGGCTCGGCTGGGTGGCGGCACCTGCCGATCTGACCCAGGCTATTGCCAAGATTCATCAGTATGCGATTATGTCCGCGCCGACGATGAGTCAGTATGCCGGGTTGGAAGCGATTCGCCACGGGGAAGCGAGTGTTAATGCAATGGTTGCCGAGTATGATCGTCGTCGCCAGGTCATTGTCAATGGCTTAAATACCATCGGGTTGCACACATTTGAGCCGCAAGGCGCATTCTATGCCTTCCCCCAGGTATCGCATCTGGGCCTGAGTAGTGAAGTGTTTGTCGAACGGTTGCTGCTGGAAGAGCAGGTCGCCGTCATTCCGGGTGATGCATTTGGTCCAAGCGGGGCGGGCCATGTACGCGCCTGCTATGCAACCTCAATGGATAAGATTGAGGAAGCGTTGGAGCGTATCGAGCGCTTTGTACGAAAGATTTCCTAGTTCGCGGGACCGCTACCGGGTAGCGGGCATTCCAGGACTCCAGAGTCATGAATTGTATTGCGTTGTTCTTAAGATAACGGTGTACCTGTGTTCCAGCACCACGTAATAATCCAGGGAGGTAACCCCATGTCTGAACAAACTATCACATCAACATCCCCGACAGCAGCATCCGGCGAGCCGCAAAACCGTGTAAGTGGTGAGTTGCGCTGTGCGTTGACCGGGAAGCCCATCACTGCCGAGGAAGCCTACTGGGCTCCGCCGCTGGTTACGGCCAAAGAACTGATTGGCACCCTTGCCACAACCGCCGTACGCGCGCCGGGCAACCTGGGCCATATCCTGTTTGATGAGCAACCCAATGTGCCCTATGCACCTGAGGCACGCCAGCAACTAGGTTCGCGCCGGAGTGTCGAACAGCTTAAGCTGCTGCTCTTTGTGTTGCTGATTGCGGCAGTGATTTTTGCGCCGATCTACATGCTGGCGATGGGGTAATTCCTGCGCATCTCCCCAACATGTTGTTGTAGACAGAATGCAAAGCATCCTGCCCACGGGGACTATTCGTGAACAGGATGCTTTCTTGAGGTTAATTCCCCTGTGCCAGCCGTGTCTGTGCGATAAACTCCTGAATACCGTAAAATGCCGGGCGGCGTGACCAGTCGCCATGGACGATGCTGAAGGAGCCCTGTTCATGCAGGGGATCAAGGCCATTCTCGCGCTGGAGCACGCTAAAGTTCAGGTTCCAGAGAAATAAATTGCTGATCCAGGGGTACTGCTCATAAGAGCGCTGCATTGCTCCGACAATGTAGTCGCGCTGGATTTCGAATGAGATCTGGTTGCCGAACTCAAAGCCGGGGGTGCTGTTCTGCGTGGCCCAGCCAAACTCGGTGATCCAGACTTGATGATCGCCCAACCCGGCCTCCTCCATCAGGCGGCGGGAGTTCTCGACATGGCGGAAGTAAAAGGTCGGATCATCGGTCCAGCCGTCGGCGGGGCTGGGGTTGTCGGGCCAGAGCGTATCGGGCGGGTTGGCCGAGCCACCGGGATGGATCGCCTGCACATCAAAGTAGTCGCGGATCATGCCATCCTTGTAGCTGTACATCGCCCGCAGATAGTCCTGGTCGGGGACAGCAATATCGGGGTTGTTCATCGCGGTGGAGGAGGGCGCACCGGCCACAACGATGATGCGCGGATCAACTGCCTTGATGCTGTTGTAGGCAGCGGCCAGCAGTTCAACATAGTGCCCGGCATCTTCCAGCGCCACCCGCCCGCCGTTTTCGTGGGCCAGGTTTTGCTCATTCCAGATCTCGACGGCATGAACACGCCCCTGGTAGCGCGCTGCCAGCGCCTCCACAAACCGCGCCAGGGTTGCCGGGTCCTGGGGCATCCCGTCGCTGCCGTCAGCGGTGTGCCAGGTCGGCGAGCGAACCACACTGATCAGCAATAGCATGCCCCGCGCATCTGTGGCGGCAACGATATTATCCAGATCACCCCAGAAGAACTGACCGCTACTATCCTCGATATCACGCCAGTGGATCTGCTGGCGAAACCACTCAAAGCCCGCCTCCTGGGCCGTGGCAAGCGCGGTGTAGCGGTCGGTGTAGTAGAGATGGCCGACGACGCCAAAGTTGAGCTGCGCC
>CAKZQX010000808.1 GCA_937141995.1 uncultured Chloroflexaceae bacterium
CTTGCTCCGGCCGGTCTGGAAGGGTATGACATTTCAACCGCGGTTGATATGTCCGTTGATGGCAATATCTACCTTTTGCAACCGGATGGGCGCATCCTGGTGCTGAGCGCCGGTCGCGTTGAGCGAGAAATTGTCCCCGAAGGGCTGATGCCGCCGATTGATGTTGTGACGCGCATGGTGATCACCGGACCGCCGGGTGAGGGGTCGATCTTTCTGCTGGAACCGTTTAACGAGCGGATTATTCAACTGGATAAGGCCACCGGTAACTTAGTGCAGCAGATGCAGATGCATGGCAACAGTTCCATACAACTGACCCATCTGGTCGATTTCTATGTGGACAATAGCAGTATTCGTCCCGTGTTCTACATTGTCAATGGCGGTCAGATCGTCCGCGTTGAGGTGCCGGATCCACCACGCCCCTTCAATCAACCGGAGGAAGCGGCACCACCGTCCGAGGAAGCTCCGCCCGAGGCGGCACCGCCGGCACCGGCACCCTGAGTTTGAAGGTTGCTCTGGTGGCATATATGAAACGGCTGTTTGGTAAAACCGGATCGGCGCAGCGCCAACTGACGAGCGTAATCGCGCTGCTGCTCTGGCCCCTGCTTGCGGGAGGACTGGTCGCCTGTGGCACGCCGGTCGAGGGCGAGGAAGAGCTCGGGAATGGGAGCCATAGTCCGCAGATCGTGGCGGAACGTTTTTTTGAAGATCTGAACCTCGCCCTGCAAGACCCGGAGTTGATTGAACCTGAGACGCGGCGCGTCTGGGCTGAGCGGCTGGCGAGTCACTTTGCGCCGAGTGAGCGTCCTAATCAGCGCAATGCCTTTAACCGCACCCTGCAGACCTTCAGCTATAATCTGGCGCAACTCGCCGAGAATGAACAGTTCACCGTCGAGATTATGTACACGACAATTGAGGTTGTTGAGCAGAATGACGAGCTTGCCACCGTGCGCTTAGTTGACGGTGAACTGCGTTTACAGAAGTTCCGGTTTAATGCCGACAACCGCCGGGAAATCCTGCTCGATCAACGCCGGCCCCTGACCGACGTTATCGGCCTGGACAGTGGCGTCTTTCCCGTGCTACGGGTCAATGAGCGCTGGTTTATGACCGAGCGCCAGATTTCCGGGTTATAAAAATGCCGCCTGATCCAGCGCATCCCAGAGGGCGCGCAGGTTAGATAGTGGCCCATGGTCCGGACCGAGCCACTGGGCGCGCAGTGCCGGTAGCGCGCCCTGCTGTTCTTCCCCCAGCAGATCGGTGTAAGTCAGATAGCCGCGCTGCTGATCGGCCGGGCGCAGCCGACGCTGCAATTCGGCCGCGAAGTAGGACTGCATTTCCCGGTAGAGACCACTCAATGCCTGGGTCGGACCAATCAGTGTCAGGTGCCAGCCGTACGAGGGGTGGGCAATCAACACGTCGTGCCGGGTGCGCTGCTTGACCACCTTTTGTACCTGGATCGCCAGGCGCAGGAGGAGGGCATCGGCAAATTGCCGATCATAGGTGTGCAGCAGCCGATCAAAGCCGTCAATATGGAACGTCAACACGCCCGAAGTTCCATCGTGTGTCAGTCGGGGGAGCATCCGGGATAATGCCTGTGGTCCGGCTAACGTGGTCAACGGATGGTTGTGGGCAAAGTCCGGGGCGCCCATCTTCAGGCTAACCATCCGCTCTTTTGCGCCATGCACAATTGAGAGCAGCGTCACCAGGCGGTACAGCAACCCCTCAAAGAGAAACGGCTTGACGATATAGTCATCGGCACCGACGCGGCGGCCCCGCTTACGGTCCAGCGTCTCGTCCATGGCTGTCACAAACAGGAGTGGAATGTGGGCAGTGCGCGGATCACTCCGAATAGCATAACAGACATCATAGCCCGTGATGTCGGGCTTGTTGACATCGGTAATCACGAGATCGGGAAGGGTCGTCTGGCATAGCTCAACCGTCGGATGGCCCTTCCCGTCGGGCGCAACAAGCACCTCAAATCCATGCTGGGGTAACAACAGCGTGTAGATCCGCTGGATATCCGGGCTGTCGTCACTCACCAGGATGCGTGCAAGTGGTTGTTCTGCCTGCACTGACCGCTGATAACTGGACGCCGGCATGGTCGATGCGTTCAGGTCGGGTTTTGAATTGGTGTTTGTGTAAACCATAACAGTAACGAACTGCAGTGTATTATTTCAATAATGATGCATAGAGATCCAACGTCTTCTGCGCAATGGCCGACCAGCTAAAATGCTCCTCGACACGCGTACGGCCCTGCGTCCCGAATTTCGCGCGCTTCTCCGGGTCCAGCGCCACCTGGTTGATCGCAGCGGCCAGATCGCGCGAAAACTGCTCAGGCTTTTCCGGGTCAAATGCCCCCTGCCGAAGCTCGAGCGGCACAAGTTCCCCGGTTTCACCCGGAACAACAACCTCAGGAATACCGCCAATGGCTGACGCGACGACCGCTGTCTTGCAGGCCATCGCCTCCAGGTTGATAATGCCAAACGGTTCGTAGACGGAGGGGCAGCAGAAGACCGCCGCGTGGGTGTAGAACTGGATGACATCGGGGCGGGGCAGCATCTCCTGGATCCAGATCACGCCATCCCGCTTTGTACTGGCGGCCTGCACACCGGCGGTCATCTCCGCGCCAATCTCCTTGGTATCGGGCGCACCGGCACAGAGTACTACCTGGAGATCAGGATCGATATGCGGAATAGCATTGACCAGATGAATAATGCCCTTCTGCCGGGTAATGCGGCTCACAAACAGGACGTAGGGGCGGCTGGGATCAACCCCGTAGCGTTCAAGTGCATCTGTCTCGGTTACAGGACGATACTGCTCCAGATCGATACCGTTGTGAATAACATGCACCCGTTCGTCGGGGACAGCAAACAGGCGCATGATATCCTTGCGCGTCTCCTGCGACACGGCAATCACCGCATCGGCAGTCTCGATGCTGGTCTTCTCGATCCAGGTGCTCAGTTCATAGGCATTGCCCAACTGTTCCGCCTTCCAGGGGCGCAGCGGCTCCAGCGAGTGGGTGGTCAGGACAAACGGAATATCCCAGAGTTTCCGCGCCAGGAACCCGGCCATATCGGTATACCAGGTGTGGCAGTGCGCGACATCGGCATCCATCCGGTCCTTTGCCATCGCCAGGCTGCGCGAGAATGCGCCCAGCGCGCCAACAAAGCGTGGGTCGGTGTTCTGTTTCAGTTCCTCCCACATGCCATAGCCCTTCACGCGGAGATTCCCTTCCTGGAGATCCTGGTCACCGAAGCAGCGCACCTCGACCGGCACCAGGCGTGCCAGTTCACGGGACAGATATTCGACATGGACTCCCGCACCACCATAGACGTTGGGCGGGTACTCATTAGAAAAAAACGCAACTTTGCTTGGTTTCCGCATGCTGTTACCTCGGATTTCTCTACTCATCATACGATTGATACACACTCCTCCGCGGGCTACTTGTTATACTATACTATTGATGCGATCCAGGTCAAGATGGTAGCGCACCAACAGCGCTTATTTCGTAAAATGAAACACGCATCGCATACATCCGGTCATCGAACACGCGTTACACGGTGGGTCTGCAAACCGGGCGTTTGAGCACGATAATGGCGGGATTCG
>CAKZQX010000809.1 GCA_937141995.1 uncultured Chloroflexaceae bacterium
CAGCGACCGGCGCGCTCATCAATATCAACCGGATCGTGGCGACTCATAATGGCGGCCGCATCGTCGGCGCGGTCATCAGCCGCGGCGAGCATCACCAGCGTGCCGCCCCGGCGAACGCCTTCGGCGTAGTAGCCGGCTTCTTCTTCCGGCACGCCCATATTGGCCAGGGCTCCGGCAATACCGCCGGTCACACCGCCAATACCCGCGCCCACCAGCAGTGAGGCAATCGGGCCGGCGGCCAGGGCCGGGCCAACCCCCGGAATAGCCAGCACGCCCAGGCCCATCAACAGGCCTCCCAGGCCCCCGATGGCCGCGCCGATGCCGGCACCGATACCCGCGCCCTCTTCCGTTGTGACATCGCCCCGATCATGATGCGTGCGGTGTCCACGTTCCGTATCGTACTGGTCAAACTCGCCGGTAGTGTTGTTGGCGACGAGGCTGATATCGTCGCGGCGGAAGCCACTGTCAACCAGATCCTGCACCGTCGATCGGGCGTCGTTAAAGTCATCATAGAGTCCGACGACTGTCTTAGTCATACTCTCCTCCTTATATCAAAATGATCACCGGCATATGGAACAGATTTCGTGCAACGGTTAAACTGTGCAAAAACACCGGAAAAGCAAGCGATTAGTGCGTTGCTTCGATCTGGTGTTTTCTGTCCTTATGCCCTTGTCACACTGAGCAAGAACTGTGCCATGGTGCGCTACGGTTCATGCCGTTCGATGTTGACTTCTTCACTCCGCAGGGTGACGCGCTGAGGCTTGTGGGTTTCGGTGCGCTGCCGCGTGATACGTATTTCTTCCTTCAGCATCAGACGTTTCTCGACAACCAGTACCTCCTCCAATAGCGGAATGATCATCGTATCGCCTTCATAGCGCACTTCACCAGGGGTATCGACTACGCGGTTGATGGCGACGCGCTCTACCGCAACATCTTCTTGCAGCAGCGGTTCATCGATAACTTCTTCCCGCTCATGGACGGTCTTGGTCAAACGGACGCGACCGGTTGGTACTGTCCGTTTCTCGATTTCCAACTCTTCGGCGACGACCGGAATGACCAGCACCTGCTTTGCGTCGGTTTCATCGGTTGTGCGGTACTGCTCAATATCGTTCTGGCTGAGCGGCAGGTAATAACTGCCGTCTTCCTGTACCACCAGCGCATCAAGCGGTACGATAATTGATTGACCGTCGGCAAGCCGGATGTGGGCCTGGTCGGTCGTTTGATCCGTTGTCGGACCGACCGACTCAACGGTGCCATGCAGACCGGCCTTACCGACAACCGGGGTAGAGTGCAACTCTTTCATACCTATATCCTTGTCTCCTTACAAACTTTGCCCCGGCTACAACCACCATGCCAGGAGGAGCGCAACCAGGATAATCGTCACGATAAAGCCAATGATTGTGGGGAGCAGCCGGGCAACAGACCAGGAGCGGCCAACGGGCCGTTCAGTGGTGCCCAGCGTTGCCCGCGGGATACCAGTGTACGGTGCGTGTGGCTCCGGTTGCTCCGGCGACTCTTCCGTTGCTTGCTGATAGTCAAGATTGCTCATAACTATCTCTTTCTCCTTACAAATGCTCCATAGCTGACCAGGAGCATTCTGTGGCCGAAATGTACCAGAGCGCGAACCGAGAACAGCAGAACGGAGAACAGCGCATCTTTGGCGCAGGGCTATCGGATACTTTGCTTGTTCTTTGGCATGTGTTTGTCGGTTCTTTTGCTATGCTACCGGTGCATTCCAACGGTGCAAGGAGTCTTCTAGCAAGAAACAGGCCAGTGAAGAGGAGGACTTGTGCGGTGGACGTTCAAGTCAGGTAGGTGACCGGGGCAAGGCTGGTTGTGCCGGTGGCAAGGATACACAAGCAATTATAGTTGACGTTCCCACTGCGCCAGACCGAGCGTGATAGCCTGATCGAGCCACTGCCGAAACTTGTTCTGAACTTGCGCCAGACGCGTCTCGTCTGTATGGGTAACGATAAAACCCTCGGTGACAAGTGGGTGCGTCTCGCGAAAAGGCTGGATATTGGCCGCGTCATCCGCAATATCTGCTTCATGTTTCTCCGGCGTTGCGTAAAGTATATTAAGAAAAACGGTTGCAAGCATAATCCCCCGGTTCTCTTTGCCCAGATAGTGAAATGAAATGACGATCTCTGCATTTGTGGTGGTTATCTGCCCTTCATCTTCCATTCTCAAACGTACCCAGAGACGGGGGCGGGTCAGATTTGCATAGTACCCGAGTTTTTTAGCGACAGAGACAATATCACTCTGATACCAGTAGACCGTCTGGTCACTATTCAACCCAACGCGCACCGTAATTGGTACGCCGGTAGCATTCAACTTCTGTTGCATAAGTGCTGCATACTCGTCGAAGATTTGTTTTGCCAGGCTCTGTAATTGCCGGGCTACAGAGAAAACCTGGTCATATCTGACCTGCTGCCGTTTCTGATACCTTTCAGCAATACTCTCGATGATATTTGTCACAGCTTCAACTGGTTGCTCTATTTCTTCAGATGCTGCCAGTGCATTTAGATATGCTCTCTTCTCAATCTCATCAAAGAGGCGCACCAGTCGCCCTATATCGCCGGCATCTGCGGCTTCAAGCGCATTAATATATTCTTCCCGTTGATCCCGATTAATAACCAGAGGGAAACGACCGGCGCGCAGCAAAACCAGCGTGGCTAAACAGCGCGCAACCCGGCCGTTCCCATCTTGAAACGGGTGAATCTGCGTAAATCGATGATGCAGCCATGCTGCTGCAACTTCCGGTGAAACTGCTTGTTCAAGGTGGCGCGCATGCAACGCCAGTAATCGCTCCATTTCGCTCTGAACCTGCTCTGGTGGACAATATTCATGAATGACACCATCAGGTCGTGTTGGATTGTTTGGCTGGCGTTTCCAATCACCTTTAATCAGGGGAACAGGCCCTATATTCCCAAACTGGTCTTGCGCTTCAGTGTAATCTTGATGGTGTGTCAAAACTTGGTGATGTCCCTCAACTGCCTTGATGAACCACATTCACGTCGTCTGACGGAAAGAGGTGTTCCAGTTGATGTACTGTGTCGATACAGGATACCGGAACCCGATACGACAACAATTCTGTGGTTGTCCACACGTGATCGGTTATGCCCGCAGCCATCGCTGGGGTGACCGGTTGCCAGGAGCGCATCGACCCGGTCCCCCGTGTGGGTTCCGGCCGTTCCAAGCGCCGGGACAGGCTCGTATGGGGCAACACCACGTGATAGGAGGCCAGAGTGAGCCACATATGCGTTTCCAACCATGGCAATTCCTTCCGAAAGCCACTCGTCTTGCGGGTCAGCCGCCGGGTCTGCGGCCGCAGGGTCAGGTTTTCCCGCTCGACAAAACTGGTGTTGACCGTCGTGCTGGTTGGCACGCGCTCCAGACGGGCTTGAATGGCCGCAGCACTACCAAACACGGGGCGGGTCGTCACCGCAATCACTTGGCCCCGTTTGCGCTGCTTGACCACCTGCGCGTACAGCAAGTCTGGTGGGGCCACCCGCCGCGGGGCCGGGGCGCGGCCCCGCGTGCCCTTCCGGGGTGGTTGTTCCCATCTGCCATAGACGTGCAGCAGCGCCGTGCGCTACGCCGGCAGTTGGTCACTGGTAAAGAAGGGGGGCGGCCCCGCCGTGACATGCGCCACCCGTTCCAGCAACCGATTGGCACTGGCCTGGGTGCGTTTGCCGATCACAAACGCCACGACCAACCGCCAGACGGGCGCAACGGCGACCCACACCCAGGCATCACCGTAGGTCTCGCAGACCCGCTTGGCAGTGAAAAGATGCTGTTCTTTCGTATGCACAAAGCTCCACAGTTCGTCCAGTTGACATTCGGTGACGGACAGCTGGTGCCACAGATACAGCATGACCAGACGACAATGCAACGCGGCCCGGCGCAGCCAATCGCATGCCGTGTCCTTGTCGATTTGGACGATCCGGGCTGTTCCACGCAGCGAATTGCCTTCGGCCAGGGCGCGGACGGCCGTCTCAAACACAGCCGGATCGGCGTTCAAATCCCAGTAGGCTGTGCCATAGCGTATACCAACGCTGCGGCCACAGGCGCGACACCGGGCCTGTTTCTGCCCGTGGCTAGAGCCATTTTTCACCAACCGGCTCTGTGGGAAGGGCCGGCCATACGCAGGACACGCACGGTTCGGACAGTACAATGTCTCCCAGTTCATGACCACCTCGCTGAACAACATCACGGCGTTCAGGCGAGGATACATCATATGGAAACGAATGAAGCTATATCATCAAGGCAGTCGAGGGACACCACCCAAAACTTGATGCAAGGTTCTGATGTAGTGGAGGGTGAGCGTTTCTCTTTGCGCCACAAATGCAAACAGGCCGTCAAGCGCGGCGCGTTGATCTTGTACTATCTGGACCACTTCGCCAACCGGACGATTGGTCGCGCCGTGGGGAATCAATGCGGCATCAATCCCCTGTTCGATTAAGAGCCGGGTGGTGCCGCGGTCTATCGTGTAAATACGCTCAATGATGCCCGTTTCTATGGACCACTCACGCCGCAACCGCTCATGAAACATTTCCACCAGCGCCTTTTCCTGGAGCGAGAGGTAGGTTTCTGCCCAGGTCGCGGCAAGTGATGCAACTTCCGTTGATACAAACTCTTGCCAATTTTCTGGTAAGTCTGTGATCGGTGTCCAGGCCATAATGCAATCTCTCGCTTTACACACATGTAGAGAACATAAAACAAAGGAACATAGAACAGCGCGCGCCGGGCGCACCGTTGTTTGTCTGATCTTACTCCAAAGCTGGCAGCACGACCCAGAAGACATTAATATCATAGCATAATGTTGTCGGAATGAAGCAAAGATGGAAAATAGACCCTGGCAGAACTTGACCTGGTGCCTTCGGAGCCGTATTATTTGATGTATGCATCCGCTGAAAGATCCGGCACGTTTGCCGGCACAATTCTGATAGGGAACCCCAACGATGTGCAATCATAGCGCGCGAAAACCCATTGTCCTTGACCTGTTTTGTGGTGCCGGCGGGATGAGCCTGGGCTTTGAGTTGGCCGGCTATGAGATTGCGTTGGGAGTGGAGAAAGACGAATTACCGTACAAGACCCACTGTTACAACTTTGGCAATCGTTGTCATCACGACGAAATTGAAAGAATCCTTGATCCTCTTGCATTTATCCAGAGCTATGGTTTGGAACGCATTGATGTCATCATTGGCGGGCCACCATGCCAGGGTTTCAGTCGGGTCGGACGTGGAAGAATACGGGATGTGCGTAAAGATCCAGCATATCGCCATGATCCACGCAATCAGTACTATAGGCATTTTGTGCGCTTTGTGCAGGTTTTGCAGCCGGTTTATTTTGTCATAGAAAATGTACCAGACTTCCAGTACTATTTTGATGTCGAAGGATCACTGATAGACCAGGCGCTTCAGGCATTTCGTGATACTGGTTATCATGTTGATAAAGCAGTGCTTGAGGCTCAACACTATGGTGTGCCGCAGACGCGTAAGCGGTTATTTATTGTCGGAAATCGTACAGATCAGGCGATTGTGTGGCCAAAGAAAACCCATAAAAACAGGCCGATTACAGTCTGGCAGGCTATCAGTGACCTACCCATTGTAGATCATGCTCACCGCGAAGATGAAATAGCGTATAAACCGCGTGGTCCACTGACCAGGTACCAACGCCGGATGCGACAGGGAGCTAAAAGAGGAAAACTCTTTAATCATCAAACACGCTGGCATAATGAGCAAGATTTACAGGCATTTGCCACTATGCCCGAAGGTGGCAAGTATGCTGACCTCGCCGATGAGTATAAACGATATCGGGACGATATTTTTAAAGATAAATACTGGAAGCTATGCCGGGATAAACCTTCCTGGACGGTTGAAGCGCATATTGGCAAGGATACGTATCGGCATATCTACCCCAGTCGGGAGGGCGAGCAGGAACCATCCCGGACTATTTCAGTCCGTGAGGCGGCGCGCCTTCAGAGTTTTCCTGACCGCTTTCGATTCTTAGGGCCTTTTACCAGACAATTTATGCAGGTTGGCAATGCTGTTCCACCACTGCTGGCGGAAGCATTAGCCATCGCCATTTTACCTGGCGTTTTGCAAGGTATAGCTGCAGATAGTAATTCGGAACCAGGAGTATCCGCTGATTCTTTCTTTGAATCATATCCACAAGAAGACGCATTAGCTGAGATAGAGGCAGTAGTTTGATAGATACACCATTGCTCTTGCGTGTCAATGAGCATATTGTAGATGTTGCATTTATGCGACGGGCATTGATCGCGTGGGGCCAGGCGCATTTCCGTAACTTCCCCTGGCGTTTGACAAAAGACCCCTACCATATCCTGATGGCTGAGATTATGCTGCATCGCACGCAGGCCCTACAGGTTGTGCCGGTGTACGAGCAGTTTGTCAACCGGTACCCGGATGTTCAGATGCTTGCCCGTGCCAGCAAAGTAGAATCACATGAGGTACTTTATTCACTGGGATTGCGCTGGCGGATTGATCTGGTCTATGACCTGGCTATACAACTTACCAATCGCTTTGCAGGACAGGTGCCGCGAGAGAAAGAAGAATTGTTATCCCTTCCGGGTGTCAGCGATTATATTGCCAGTGCAGTGCGCTGTTTTGTATGGAATATTCCAGAGCCGCTGATTGACACAAATACAGTACGGGTTGTAGGGCGATTGTTCGGACTGGAGATTAAGGACTCCTCCCGGCGTAACCGACGCTTCAAAGAACTGATTACAGCACTGGTTGATCCACATGCGCCAGATGTGTATAATTACGCATTATTGGATCTTGCGGATCGGGTGTGCATGAAAAAGCGACCGCCTGCGTGTGAGCGCTGCCCGATAATGTTGTCTTGTGTTTATGGAAGATCTCAAAATAGCGACGTTTGTCGTAATCAAAGTAGTGGGGTTGAAAATGACTGAATCAAAGTCTCAATCTGCTGGTTCTAATGCTCTACGCCCTAGAGCCCGTATTTTGCGTACCTTTGGCGATGAGTTAATAAGTAGTGAGACCGTCGCGCTGATTGAGTTAGTTAAAAATGCTTATGATGCTGACGCCACGAGAGTGTTAATCCGTTTCGGTAGTCCTTTGAAAATTGGCCATGGCAAGATAGAGGTTATCGATAACGGAAATGGTATGTCACTGGAAACAATTCGGAATACCTGGATGGAACCTGCTACCTTGATAAAGAGGCATAACATTCGAAGTGAACAGCGAGGACGTCGGGTATTAGGCGAAAAAGGAATTGGGCGATTTGCTACCTCTAAGTTGACTGATATTCTAGAAGTTGTAACTCGCCGCATAAATACAGATCAAGAGGTGTGGGTTCTCTTTGATTGGAAACAATTCGATAACGAAGAAAAGTATCTGGATCAAATAGAGGCACGTTGGTTTATAACAAAACCAAAAGAAGTTTGTCCAGGCGGAACAGTTGAGGATTTGTGGCAACAAGATAGACAACCCGACAACCAAAAGTTATCCCACGGAACGATTCTTCGGATGAAGGAGCTACGTACAGCCTGGGATGAGAATTTATTTGTCAATTTGCGTAAAAGCCTCTCTCGGCTGATTTCACCCTTCTTTAAGCAAAGTCAGAATGGACTCAATGAACAGTTTCGGATTTTTTTGGAATTACCTGAGCCTTTCGAGAGTTTGTCTGGTGAAGTTGAACCGCCAGAATTGTTAATGAGTCCACATTATACCCTTCGAGGATCAGTAGCTCAAGATGGGAGTTCTGATCTTACTATTAAGTTGCCAGAGCGAGATAGTGAGGAAGAAGTAACCTCGTTATTTTCCATGAAAAATGGAGAAAAACCAAAATGTGGGCCTTTTGAAATTGAATTCCGTGTCTGGGATCGAGACCAATTAGGTGATATAGCGCAAAAGTATGGATCGACAATTTCTCAAGTACGCAGAGATCTGGATAGTGCAGCAGGTGTTAATGTCTATCGAGATGGTTTTAGAATTCTGCCGTACGGTGAACTTGGGAATGACTGGTTAGGATTAGATGCACGGCGCGTTCAGAATCCAACTCTGCGTTTGTCTAATAATCAGATAGTTGGTTATGTACTTATCTCTGCTGATAACAATCCCTCTTTACGCGATCAAACTAATCGAGAAGGTTTAATAGAAGGTGAGGCTTTTAATGATTTGAGAGAAGTTGTAAAGAAGGTACTTGCCGAACTTGAGCAACGACGATTTAATATTCGTCATCCTGATAGTACCAGTCAGGGAAAACCGCAACCAGGAGGAATATTTGATGGCTTTGATCTCAAAACAGTTCGTAATACTGTTAGACAGCAATACCCTAATGATAAAAAACTTGTGGCGCTATTAGAAGAAACGGAGAAAGATTTAGATCGACGTGTTAAAGAGGTTCAGGATGTCCTGTCACGTTATCGGCGATTAACTTTATTGGGGCAGTTGATAGATATGGTACTTCATGAAGGTCGGGCTCCTCTTTCTAAAATTCGTAATGAAGCAGATCTTGGATATCGCAATATTGAACGTACCAGAGTAGGTAATGGTTCTGATGATTTGTTTCGGCGACTTCGCCAACGCTTTGACGTTATTATCACCCAGTCCGATGCTTTAGCATTGGTTTTTCGTAAAATTGAGCCATTTGGGGGGCGCAAACGGGGAAGACCTGCTCGAGTTAGTTTAGAAAAAGTAGTATCAGATGCATTTGATGTACTGGATGCTGAGATAAGCCGGGTTGGTGTACAGGTAAATCTACCTGATACAAATACACCAGTCACAGTAGACCAGGCTGAGATACAACAGGTGATTATCATTCTTCTAAAAAATAGCCTGTACTGGCTACTTCAGGCAGCAAAGGATAGAAGGAAGATAAGTGTTCAGGTAAATCGACGTAACCTAAGTGAAGTGGAAATTTTATTTTCTGATAGTGGACCAGGAGTAAACCCTGAATTCAGAGAGCGTATTTTTGAACCGTATTTTTCCACAAAGTCTGACGGTGTTGGTCTGGGATTGGCAATAGCTGGTGAAATTGTTGCGGAGTATTACGCTGGTTCGTTGGAATTGGTTGATAGTGGACCATTATTAGGAGCTACTTTTCGTATCCTACTACGCAAGCGAGTGTAACATGACTGATATATCTCCATGGCAGATACTGTTCGTAGATGATGATATTGAGGTTTGTAATCAGGTAAAAGAATTCCTGGAAAGTGAAAGTGTTCTTGATTCGAATGCGTATCCTCAGGTCGAAATCCTTGATGATTTCGATGATGCATTAAAAACCCTGGAAATGCACCGTTTTGATCTGGTGATTTTAGATGTAAGAATAGGATCACATGATCTGGAACGGGAAGAAGAAGCAGGATCAACGACCTTGGAAGCTATACGTCAGAGACGCTTCGTACCAATCATTTTCTACACTGGGTTACCACACCTGGTTAGAGATCAGGAAACACCTCTCGTTCGTGTTGTCGAAAAAACCGAAGGTCTTTCACGCCTTTTGGATGTCGTAAAGGGTATCTTTATTTCTCAACTACCAACTGTTAACCGTGCATTGATACGACACCTGGAAGCGGTACAGCGCGATTATATGTGGGATTTTGTAGCGGCACATTGGGATAAATTTGGCAATATGCCCGATCGTGCTGCATTGGCTTACCTACTGGCACGTCGACTGGCATTGTCTCTGTCTGGACCTGGAATTCAGCAGTTGGCTCAGGATTTGGGGGATCGTGGTAAGGCTGAAGCTGTTGAAGGTTTAGTACATCCAATGCAACTTTATGTGATGCCTTCTATCGAAGCATCACCATTATCCGGGGATCTATATCAAGGACAGATAGGCGACAAACCCGGGTACTGGATTCTGCTAACACCATCCTGTGATATGGTTATGGGGCGAGTTAAGGCCGAGAAAGTTCTCGTTGCCAGTTGTCTTGAACTTAAGGATCAGCCAGAATATCAGAAATGGATTCAAGGGAAATCAAAACCTACCAAGAATAAGTTGATGAATTTATTGAAGAATAAGAGAGGTGATGGTTATCAGCCGGAAAGATACTTTTTCTTACCTGGGGCATTTATTTTTCCCGACCTGATTGTTGACTTCCAACAACTGCACTGTCTTTCATATGAAGAATTGAATAACATGGAAAGACTGTCATCTTTGGATAATCCCTTCGCTGAAGCCCTTGTGTCTCGATTTGCGAGATACTTTGGCAGGCTGGGAACGCCTGATTTGGATATTGATGCTGTAATGCAGAATTTAGGTATTGAGTGATATTTTAATAACTGCCCTTCATCGGTATTTCGATATCTCTCCCATGAACTGCCAGCAAGAGATTGCATGCTGGCAATTTGGGCGTTACGCGGCGTAAAGTGCCCTCCACTCTCCGCCTTCAGACCGATACCACCTCCCGCCTTGCGATGGAATACCACTCAGGCTGGATGTACGCCGGATGACCCGGCTTTTGAGGGACGACATCACCCCGTACATGCGCTACACTTGCAGCAGAATACCGAAACAGTGGCGCGGAACGAACGTCTAACCCGGCGTTGCCGGGTGCGATACCTAATCCGCACGCTGTCGTTGCAGAGGTACGCAAGCTGTAACCCGTAACCTGTCATATTGTCTTCGCGCAGAAGGAAACGACCGATGTTTAGTCCGCGCTGGAAAAAAGTAGTCGGCGACCTTAAGGGCAATCCGACCCGGACCCTGCTGGTCGTACTTTCGATTTTCATCGGCGTCTTCGCCGTGGGTATGATCCTCAGTTCGCAGGCGATCCTGACGCGGGAACTGCGCGATACCTATCTGGCGACCAAGCCGGCCCATGCCACGGTTAGCACGCCTGGTGAAGATAGCTTTGATGACGATCTGGTCAATGTGATCCGCGGCATACGCGAGGTTGAGGATGCCGAAGCTCGCCGCAGCTTGAGCATGCGCGCGCGGCTTGGCCCAAACCAGTGGCAGGATGTCCTGCTGGTGGCGATTCCCGATTACGATGATATGCGGGTGAACTTTATTAAACCGGTGCGCGGTGCCTGGCCGCCGGATGAACATGAAGTATTGATCGAGCGCTCCGGGTTGGGTACACTGCAGGCCGATATGGGCGATAGCATAACAGTTGAACTGCCCGACGGCACCCTGCGCACCCTGCCGATTACCGGCGTGGCGCATGATCTTAGTCGCGCACCGACGCTTTTTACTGGTATCGTTGTCGGATTTATCAGCTTCGATACCCTGGAGTGGCTGGGCGAGTCACGGGACTATAACGAGGTCAGCATTCTGGTGGCCGGCGACGGCACCGATCAGGCCTACATTCAGACCGTGGCCGATGAGGTGTACGACAAAATCCGCAAGTCGGGCCGCGATCCGGCCTTCCCGGTTGTGCCCGAACCGGGGCAGCATCCGATCAACTTTTTGATCGACGGCCTGGTGCTGATAATGGGCGTGCTGGGCGTGCTGTCGGTCTTCCTGAGCGGCTTCCTGGTGACCAATACCATTTCCGCACTGTTGACGCAGCAGACGAAGTATATCGGCATTATGAAGTCAATCGGCGCGCGGCTGCCACAGATTGTGGCGATGTACCTGGTGCTGGTGATGAGCTTCGGGCTGATTGCCCTGGCGCTGGCGGTGCCGCTGTCACAACTGGGGGCGCGGGCCTTCGCCGGGTATATCGCGGGCGAGTTCAACTTCGATCTGGTCAATCTGAGCGTGCCCTCAAACATTTACCTGATCCAGGCGGTTGTCAGCCTGGTAGTACCGGTGGTGGCGGCGCTGATTCCGGTGCTTGGCGGCTCGCGTATCTCCATCCGCGAGGCGATTAGCAGTCAGAGCGGCGCGGGCAGCTTTGGCACCAGTCTGTTTGACCGGGTGATTCAGCGTATTCGGGCGTTCCCCCGGCCGGTACTGCTCTCGTTACGCAATACCTTCCGCCGCAAGGGGCGCGTGGCACTGACCCTGATGACGCTCACCCTGGGTGGCGCGATCTTTATCTCGGTCTTCAGCGTACAGGAGTCGCTACGCCTGAC
>CAKZQX010000810.1 GCA_937141995.1 uncultured Chloroflexaceae bacterium
GGGGGCACCGCTAAAACTCATCACGGTATCGGCCCCACTTGCGCCGCGCAGTAGCACCCGGTAGTCATGGAATAACTCACCCGAAAGCGCCCGGGCCATTGGCAAGCGCTCAACCGGCAGCGGATTGCCCTCGGTATCGCGGATACCGTAGAAATCGGTCATCTCGCTCAGATGTTGCTGGAAGGGCACCGAGTCCAGACTGAGCAGGGACATGGCCGCTTCGTTTGCCAACACCAGTCGCCCCTGCCGGTCACACAAGACGACCCCCTCGGCGATGCTGTTGACCACCGTGTTGAGTTTACGACGCTCGGCCTGACTATCTTCGTAGAGGCGAACGTTGGCGATGGCAAACCCGACCTGGTTGCCCAGCGGCATTAGCGTTGCCATATCAACCCAGTCAGGCAGGTTACTCTCGCCATACAACCCCAGCACACCAACCACCGTACCACCGGCAAGCAGCGGCAGGTAGGCACAACTGGCAAGCCCGGCTGCCAGCAACGCCGTTTCACCGCGCTCCTCAATCAGTGGACGGAGCATCGGCTGGCCGTAACGCACAACTTCTTCGCAGGCCGCGTCTGTCACCGTAAAACTGCGTAAAGCGTCAACATACTCCGCCGGGAGCCCCTGGTGTGCTCCCAAGGTCAACCGGGCCTGGGAAGGGTCCAGCAGGAGCAGCGCGCCTGAAGGAACGGAAACCAACCCCAGCACAACATCAAGCACACTCCGAATCAGATCGCTCAGATCGGTCGCGGTACTGATGGCCGTAACGACAGCATCGAAGGCATCAAGACGGCGACGGTGGCTCTGAGTCTGGGTATAAAGCTGGGCATTCTTAATAACTGCCGCCGCCAGATTCCCAAAGGTTTGCAGCATCTGAATATCATTGAGCCGGAGTGGTTGCCATTCTTCACCATCAATCGCCTGGCCCAGATTCATTAACTCAAGCACGCCACTTATTGTATTCCCCACTCGCAGCGGAATGCAAATATCCGTTAGGGTGTGCGGAAGTTCCTCGGCAAGACGCTCAAAGCAGGTCTGATTACGCGGCGTGATCCGACCGGCAGTCTCAAGGTAGTCGTTACGCGTCTCCACCAGCAGCGCTTCTGCGCTCTGCTGGGCCTGTCCGGGCAACCCTTCGCCGGGGATAAGCTGGCAGCGCCGCAGATCAGCCAGCGTAGCCGGGTCCAACGGGAGGCCATAGGTTGAGACAACCCGCAGGCTTGCCGACCGGCGCTCATACAACCAGAGAATGCCACCCTGCACCGCCGGTAGTGCCGCAACCACCTGCTCAACCAGTGACTCCATGAGTTCATCCGGATTCAGTACTGAAACCAGATACGATGACACATGCAGCAGACGCGTCAACTGAGCAGTTGAATCAGCGGTGGTCTCTTCGCGCTGAACGGCATTGGATGACGCCGCGTAGAGATCAACTGCACGCTGCACTGGATTAGAGGCGTCGTAGCTACTCATAACCTTATCAGATATCTAAGCGGTAACCAGCCAATATATGTGCATAGGCGCAGCATGTCCGGCAGAGGATAATGCAAGTCCGTCACACAACAGGCAGGATAAAGCAATCCTCATATCCGGGCACCAATCTGTAAGCTTCAAATAGCGGCAACCCTTACAGTATAGCATGGGCCGGCAGGAAGAACAAAAGCAGGCACATATATCTACGCCTGTCTATGGTCTAGAGTAGCAGATAAAGATAACGCCCCTGATATCACCGTCCGTGTAGCGGTACATGCCCAGGTTGATTATGGATACCATCCAGCAACAGATACAGCAATCCTTCCAACTGGCAGAGTTGATCCAGCGTGAAATGATCCAGGATGTGCTCCATATCTTCGCAACGAGCCTGCTCAACGCGAATAAGCCGTTCTTCCCCCGCCGATGTCAAAACCACCTGTACCACGCGCCGATCATCGGTATCACGCACACGCCCGACCAACCCGTCTTCGATCAGGCGATCGACAATCCCGGTTAATGTTCCCGCGGACTGCTGTGTCACCTCGGCCAGTTCGCTCATGCGACAGGTGCCCGCGGCGCGAATAGCAAACAGCGTGATCATCTGTGGCATCGTCAGGCCAATATCCGGACGGTTCAACGTATGCAGCGAATGTTTATGCCCTTCCCATGTAATCTGACGAATCACATCGTCAATAGTTGCAACATGAACGGTACGCTCGCTCATCGTTGTCATAACCCCACCTCCATATCTGAGATAGTCGAGGTTTTAATAATTTGAGTGGTAGAATATTTTATGTTCTACTTATCCTAGCGCATCCCGAATGACTTGTCAATAATTTTCACAAAGAATAAATATCTGAAGCATAAAAGAGCGCGCCTGACTCTCGTAGCGCCAGTAGTGGCACACAAACCCGCGCGTGGTAGCGCTCATGGCACGCACACATCCCCGAGAGCCATGCTACAATAGGGGCATGACTGTCAGCTTTTACCCCTGGGGAGGTTGCTGTGAAGCCCTATCGAGCCCTGCTCCTCGTGTTTACACTCCTGGTAACATTTTTGCCGTCGATGCCCGCTCATGCCGATACGCCGGCCGGTACACCAATGATCTTTCCGGAAACGGGCCATACCCTGGCCTATAACTTCCGGAAGTTCTATGATCAACAGGGGGGCCTGCCCATCTTTGGCCTGCCATTGACCGAGGTCTTTATTGACGATGGCCGTCCCGTGCAGTATTTTGAACGTGCGCGCTTTGAATGGCACGCGAATATCGCTCAGGTCGCGGCGGGACATCTGGGCCGCTGGGCGGCCCAGAGACACGCCGGATTATCTGCCTTTCAGCCGGTTGTCACGGCTCCGGCCGGTGCAAGGTTCTTCGCGGAAACCGGGCACTCGCTGGATGGACCGTTCTTGCGTTTCTGGCAGCAGCATGGCGGCCTGGCAACTTTTGGGTACCCGCTCTCGGAAGAGTTTGCCGAGCGGAATGCGCAGGATGGACAGACCTATACCGTGCAGTATTTTGAACGCGCGCGCTTTGAGCTGCACCCGGAGTTGCTCGCCGGGAACCAGGTTATTCTGGGGCACCTGGGGCGGCAGTATCTGGCAAGCTATCCGGCCCCGGAGTGGGCTACGCGCCCCGTCAGTTCGGCTGGTGATGCCTGGGCCGCCATACGTCCGACCCACATCAGCATTCCCCGCATTGGCCTGGCAACCCGGGTGGAGGAGACCGGCTTCTCGTATGGCGAGTGGGATGTCCCCCGCTACACGGCAGCACACTACTGGCCGGTATCGGCTTACCCCGGCACGCGCGGCAATACGATCATTGCCGGGCATGTAGGGTATAGTGGTATCATATTTAATCAACTGCCCGCGGTGCAGGTGGGTGATGAATTATATCTCACCATCGGCAATAGGGATCGGCGCTATATCGTACGTGAGGTGCTGACGGTGCTACCCAGCGAAACCTGGGTGATGAATCAGACCAGCACGGAAATGGTTACGCTGATAACCTGTATACCGATTGGTGTCTATTCCCACCGGCTCATCGTACGGGCAGAGCCGGTTTAGGGGCAATACCATTCAAATAACACGAGTTACGCGGTCGCCCCACCAGGGGTTGGGTTTCGCCTCCGGCAGGGCGGAAGAAACCATCCTTTTCTCACAACAAATTTTCACTTCGTGAAAATTTGTTGTGAGAAAAGATACAAGAGTACCATGCTGCCGCAGGCGGAACCGTTCTGTAGCGGAGCAAACGTCCGGTTTGCAACGCTACTGCGCAGGTTCTGCTATGTGAACGGTATTGCGGTTAGGGGTTAACGGTTAGTCGTTGGAAGTAGCACTCATAACCCCTAACCCGTAACTTCTAACCGTTACACACGAGGTAAAGATATGCAACATTCACCAGAACGCCCACCCAAAAAGAAAAATGATTTCAACTGGGTTGGCATTTTGATCTTTTTACTTCTAATCCTGGGTCCACAGATCGGGCGGGTTGTGTCGCATCTTGTTTCCAGTATTAGCGGGGGCACGGTAGCAATTGGCACATCCAGTGTGCTGCCGCTATTGATCGGCGGCCTGGTTGCAATTACCATGCTGGTTGTGGTTGGGCAGGCGGTTCGCAACGTATCTCGGCGCGGTGAGTCACGCCTGCCGACCAGTATGTCGCCCCCATCAACAATGCGCAATAACCTGCCGCGCCCGTCATCAACACCGTATGGTCAATCATCGCAGCCACCGACAGCCCGCCGGCAACGTGCCCTTGACCAGCGTGGTTTCGAAACCCGACAGCAGCATTTGCCCAAACCTCCCAAATTCGAGCCGATTATCAGCGGAAAGGTGCTAATTATCGGTGTCCTGGGACTGCTGCTGCTCGCCGTTATCTTTGGTGTAGCCTTTTTGCTGATGGTCAGCCCGCTGCCTTGATATGTAGTGCCGGAGCCACATCGATGCTGGAATGGTGACGCTGGTATGAATTACTATGATCCATTTGCCCGCTACTATGATGCCGACTTCAACGATCATACAGACGATCTGCTGTTCTACCGGGAGATGGCGCGGCGCACGGGCGATCCCATTCTGGAGTTGATGTGCGGGACCGGGCGCGTGCTGTTGCCTATGGCGGAAGACGGTCTGACGCTGACGGGGGTGGATAACTCACCCGCGATGCTGGCCTGTGCCCGCGCCAAACTGGAAGCCGCCGAGGTGGATCACCGGGTTACGCTGGTGCCGGGCGATGTTCGGACGGTCGAGTTGCCCGCGCATCACTTCGCCATGGCCTTCGTTGCGATCAATTCATTTATGCATCTGGAGCGGATCAAGGGCCAGTTTGCTACCCTGTCCACGGCACACCAGGCACTGGCCCCCGACGGTCTGCTGATCCTGGATCTCTTCAATCCCGACCCGCTACGCCTGGCAAATGAGGACAACCGGCTCATCCTGGAGCGGAGCTATGAACTGGATGGACGGCAGGTCCACAAGTTTGTCGCCACCGAGAGCGAGCTTGCCACCCAGATGAGCCGCGTCACCTACCTCTACGACGAAACCGCCGCGGACGGGCAGATGACGCGCCGCACGATGCAATTCACCATGCGCTGGTTTTATCGCTACGAACTGGAGCATCTGCTGGCGCGCGCCGGGTTTATGCTGCGTGCGGTGTACGGATCGTACGATCTCGACGACTATACGAGCGAGAGCCCGCGTCTGATAACCGTCGCCTCCCCCATATTGCGCTAACCAGTACGTGAAAGTCATACTGACCGGATATGCCGCTAAAGAGTCCATGCTTGTCAAAACCTGTGCATATCCTTGACAATCTCCGGCAGCGGTGCTACACTGCCGATCAGATTTAGTTAGACAAACTAACTTTCAGGGCATATGACAGAGCCGAATCTTGCGGAGCACCTGGCGAGCCTGTTTGAGCGGGTGCGTTCGCTCTACACATCACCGGCGTTCACCGAACTGATACACCTGAACCTCAGCTTCTCGCATCTCAAGACGTTGCGGCATGTTGCCGACAACGGCGCAGTATCGATGAAAGCGCTGGCCGAGGTGCTGCATATGACACCGCCGTCAGTAACCGCACTGGTGCGCCGACTTGAGCAGACCGGCCTGCTGGAACGGGTACGCCACAGCAGCGATAGCCGGGTCTGGCTGGTACGATTGACGGACCAGGGAACGACCCTGATGGTAACCCTACGCCGGCAGCGCATTCAGCTTATGCAGCAACTGCTGGATACCTTGCATCCCGATGAGCAGCATAGCTTGCTTGACTTGCTGGAGTGCGCCGTCACGACCGCCGAAGATTTGATCAAGACATCCGATGGTCAATGCCGGACGCCGGATGCCGGAAGTCACCCTGAAGACCCAGGCGGCAGGGTGGATGACAACTGATTGCCGACAACTGGTAGCAGGAGAAAAACGGTGGCACATATGATTGAGGTGCAAAACCTCGTTAAAATCTATCCTGATGGAACCGAAGCAGTACGCGATATTTCATTCGATGTTGATGAGGGCGAGTTTTTTGGGTTTCTTGGGCCGAATGGCGCAGGTAAATCGACAACTATTAAAATTCTGATCACGCTATTGCGCAAGACCAGCGGCGACATTCGCATTATTGACATGGATATCACCAACCAGACCGACGAGATCCGCCGCCAGATTGGCTACGCGGCCCAGGAAGTGGGTGTAGACGACGATCTGACCGCCCGTGAGAATCTGGTGCTCCAGGGACAGCTCTACCACATGGAGCGCAACCTGCTGCGCCGGCGCACCGAAGAACTGCTCGAATTGATGGATCTGACGGCCGACGCCGGCCGGCCGGCGGGCTCATTCAGTGGAGGTATGCGCAAGCGGCTCGACCTGGCAACCGGGGTGATGCACCGTCCGCGCCCGCTCTTCCCGGATGAGCCCACGACTGGCCTGGACCCGCAGAACCGCGCGAATCTCTGGGTCTACCTCGAACGGCTTAACAAGCAGGAGAAGCTGACTATTTTTCTGACGACGCACTACATGGAAGAGGCCGACAAGCTCTGCAACCGTCTGGCAATTATCGACAATGGTCAGATCAAAACCATGGGCAGCCCGCGCCAACTCAAGCAAGAACTCGGCGGCGATGTTATCGCGCTACGCTTTGCGGAAAATGCCCAGAGCGTGGACCAGCAGATTGGCGCGGCGTGTGATGTGTTGCGTGACGCACCATTCTTGATGAATCTTGACCGCTTCGACGAGGGCGTGAATGTCTACGCGCAAGACGGCGGCGCAGTCGTGCCCGAAGTGTTGCGCCTGCTTGACAGCACAGGCTTGCATGTGGCGCAACTCTCGCTGACCAGCCCCTCGCTTGATGATGTCTTTCTCAAGCATACGGGCTACAAAATCCGCGACGAGGGACCAGCCCAGAACTGGCGCAGTCAGCGGGGAGGGGCCTTTGGTCGCCGCCGCCGTCGCTAACCCGCGAACCAGGCATATGTGGTGCGGACTGTTCCGCCCGTGTACCAGACCCGGAATCCTCATTCGCCTCCGCCCTGCCGGAGGCGAATCGGGCCGGTTGTCCAGACAGATACCTGGTTTGGAACCGACTGTGTAACTCCTGTTATTTACACGAGTTACGCGGTGCGTATTCAAACCGGGCGTTTTTACCCGATGAACGTCAGATTCGCCTGCGGCAGCATGGTACTGTTTTTCTTGTTCACACAAATGTTTGCACATTGTGCAAACATTTGTGTGAACAAGGATGGGATCTTCCGCCCTGCCGGCGGCGGAATCTCCTGTCGGGTCAACGACCGCGTAAGTCGTGTTATTTACAGGAGTTACGCGGTCGGCATGCAAACCGGACGTTTCACCCGATGGAAGCCTGATTCGCCTGCGGCAGCATGGGGCGTTTTTAGCTTTGTTCACAAAAATTTTCACATTGTGAACATCTTTTGTGAACATAAGGAT
>CAKZQX010000811.1 GCA_937141995.1 uncultured Chloroflexaceae bacterium
AGAAAGTAGACGTAACAAAACAGTAGTGTCAGAAAGACAAAGATCTCATTTCGATATTGTCGCAGCCATCGCATAGGGCTCTCCTGGTAGCGTTGCAACCGAAACTACATTGACGGTAAGACCCGCAGTAATTTCCGGAAAGCATAATGTTTCTGGCGTTGTTGGGCGTTCGCCGTGAGCAGATAGTACCAGAATCCGGGACCAATACGCAGTAAACAGCTAAAACCAACAATAAGCTTGAGCAGATTGGCCGAGGTTGTGCCATAATATCTGCGAAAAAAAGCCACACGGCTCAGATAGAGCTGGATTAACATCTCCACCCGCACCGGTTTACTACTGCCGCCCCAGAGATGAATGGCTTCAACATACGGATAAAAATAGACTTTCCAGCCGTTTTGTTTGAAGCGGTAGCACCAGTCCACCTCTTCCGAGTACATAAAATAGCTCTCGTCCAGCATGCCAAGCTGTTCAATCGCCGTAGCGCGGACCAGCATATATGCGCCCATAATGACATCGACTTCGCGGATATCATTAAAATTCCAGTAGGTCATCCGATAGGTACCGAAGAGCCGGCTTTTTGGGAAGAGCCGTTCTAACTGGGTGGCAATCAGCAGTTCGGTGAAGAGGGTCGGAAAGGTGGTACAGGATGGTTGCAGCCGGCCATCGGCATAGCGCAGCTTGCAGCCGACCATGCCCGCGTCGGGATGCGCGTCCATAAAAGCAACCGTCTGCGCAATGGTCTGATCGCGCACAAAGGCATCGCTGTTTAACAGCAGCACATACCGCCCGCGGCTACCGCGGATCGCCTGGTTGTTGGCGCGGGCAAAGCCGACATTCTCGGTGTTGGCAATCAGATGCACATCGGGAAATGTAGTACGTACCATCTCCTGACTGCCGTCGCTCGAGGCATTATCCACGACAATAATTTCATACGTCAAATCGTGGGTATAGCTCTTGATATCGTTGATACAGTCGGCAAGTAACTGGCGCGTGTTCCAATTTACAATAATAATCGACACGTCAGGCATACTGGTTATGCTCCTGAATTACTCTGCTCACATGGTGGCGTATGTGCCGGTATCAGGCGCGTTCGGCGCTCATATCCGGGTGGCGCACGGCTGGTCTGGTTCTGGTCGGTGTAGCTACAGCTTCGAGAAACTCATTGAACTGCCGGCCAATGCTGCTCCAGTCATAGCGGGCGGCAACGGCCTGGCGGCCCTGCCGGCTCAGGCGCGCACGCAGGTCGGCATCGTCCAGCAGGCGGAGCACGGTTGCCGCAAACGCGGCCGGCGTGTCGGCCCGCAAGATCTCCTGCTCCGGTAGCAGATCCAGCCCCTCGGCCCCCTTTGCCGTGGCGACGACCGGCGTCCCGGCGGCCAGTGCCTCCAGAATTTTGAGTCGCGTGCCACCGCCCTGGCGCAGCGGAACAACATTTACCCAACTGCGCGCCAGGGTCGGGCGAATGTCGTCCAGGTAGCCCGTAAACATGACATTCCGGTGTTCCGGCAGGCGCTCAATCGGCACGCCATCCAGCTTGCCGGTGATGGCGAGTTTGACCGCCGGGCGTTGCGCCTGGATCAGCGGGAAGATCTCGCTCAGGAAGAACTGCATGGCATCAAAGTTGGGGCCGTAGGTCAGCGCACCGGAGTAGATCAGCGTATTCGGTGCGGGCGGCCCAAAATCCTGCGCATAGTGCGCAACATCCACCCCGTTCGGCACAACCTGAATGTTGGCATAGTCCGGCACTACCTGGCGGACCCGGGACTGCTCCTGAGCCGACACCACTGTGCCGCCGTCGAACGCGCGCAGCAGTCCGGCAACATAGCGTGAGAGTTTCCACCAGGTCAACCCGCTCCGCAGTTTTTGGGGCAACGGCTGCTGTCTGACAAAGCGGTCATAAAAAACCGTTAACTCGATCTCTTCAAAGATTTTGCGCGCATCAGGAACAAGCTGCGCATAGGGCACCATATCAATTTGTGAAGCAATAACCAGGTCAAACGGCTGCTCCCGGCAGGTCTGCTCAACCAGGGCATGCAGTTCCTGGCTGTAGGTATCGATCACCGACCGCGGCTTTGCTGCAAAGAAGCCCGCCAGCGCCTGGAGGCGGTTGGGTTGGAACGGACGATAAGGGGCAACGGCTACCTGCCGGCAATACTGCCGCAGCACGGCCAGGTCTGCCGCCGTCACCTCCTCGGACGCAAACGAGAGCAACACCAGTTCGTGCCGGGCCGCAAGATGCCGGAGCAGGTTGAAGATGCGGATCTTCGCGCCATTATTGGCCGGATAGGGAAACCAGCGTGACAGGAAGAGCATTCGCATAGTCGCGTTATACCTCACTAAATCTGCATTCTAGAGAATCGTCCGTTACTTATCCGGCGCGACATAGCCAACTCGTCCGGCGAAATAGTCCCACACGGCGCGCAGCATCACATTGCGCTGCGTGCGCTGCGCGCGCCATTTGGGGCGCACACTCCAACTGATCAGGGTCCGCCCATACTCCAGCAGCAGAGTATGCACCCAGGCACGCCAGCCCATCCCCGCCGCGCGGAGAAAGAGCAGCCGGTTGCGCGTCATGTAGTAGTGAACAAACGGCGTGGCGGCCCGCTCCACAATCGAGATCTTGTGCCGGATGTGAGCCTGCGGCACATGCACAATCCGAAAACCCGCCTGCGCCACCCGCACACACCACTCGGTCTCTTCATAGTACATAAAGAAGCGCGGATCGAGCAGACCCGCCCGTTCCAGGGCAGCGCGGCGAATAAGCAGCGCACAGCCGGTCACAAAATCAACCGACCGCGGCGCGCTCCCGAACTGCCCGGTATCTGTTTCGTTCAGGCCGGCCATGCGCGTGGTACCCCGCTGCCAGTCGATCATGCCCCCGGACGACCAGACGACTGCGGGATGGTCGTAGTAGTAAATCGTCGGCCCCACAATGCCGATGGATAGATCAGCCTCAGCGACCGCCACCAGGTGCTGCAGGAAGTCGGGCGCGACCTCGGTATCATTGTTCAGCAGCAGCACATATGCCGCTCCCTGCTCCAGCGCATAGGTAATACCGACATTATTGCCCGCCGCAAATCCCAGGTTTGCCCCGGTCTGGATAATCGTCAGGTCCGGGTATGTGGCGCGAAAAGCGGCAATGGAGTCATCTGCGGAGTCGTTATCGACCACCACGATCTGCATATTGGGATACTGCACCTGCTCCAGGGAGCGCAGGCAGGCCAGGGTATCCGTCCGTCCGTTGTAATTCAAAACGACAATCGCAACCGATGGAGGCGTCATGTACACCTTTCCTTCGCTCGTGTCACCAGCAATCCGGCGCGGATGTGTTATTGACAGGAGTTACGCAGTCGGTTCCCAACCAGGCGTTTGCCTGGACAAACGGCCCGATTCGCCTCCGGCAGGGCGGAATAGGACATCCTTTTTCCGGAACATGTGGCACGACGTGCCACATGTTCCGGAAAAAGCTAGAAACGTACCATGCTGCCGCAGGCGAAATGCACCGTTATCGGGAGCAAACGGCCCGTTTGCATGCACACCGCGTAAGTCCTGTTATTGATATACGTAGGGTGTGAGTGTTACGATACCAGAAACAACTGAAATTGGGTTAAATTTCGGTGAATGAAATCTGACAGCTTTGTAAGCCAAGGTCGGTATTTCTATTCATCATCAGGCCATTGCATAACAAGAGCGGTGGCGTTACTTCCCCGGAAGAGCAACGCGGCTCGTGTGCTTGCATCAGTCCAGGTTAATAGCACCCGGCGCTAACGCCGCAGTCGCTCTTCCTTCCGGCGGCGTTTGTGCCAGGTGAAACCGCCATAGATTACCAGCATGCTGATGAGGGGCGTCAGGGCAATGCCGATGGTGGTTAAACTCGGCCCTTCCCACTCTAGTTCGCCATCGGGAATCGGGGCTGACAATATTTCGGGCGCGATTGTCGGTATGGGTGTCGGTACAACCGGTTGCGTAGTTGCCGTTGCTGTGAGTGCCATCTCCGGCGTCGGTGTGAAGAATGCCGGTGCCGCAACCGCCGCGGTGTTGAGTGTCCGCCTGCTGTAGTGAATGCGCGTATCTTCAGTCGAGAAGATATCAATCCGCGAAAACCAGACCGCGTGGAGTTGATTGCCGTTCGTTAGTGCCAGGCGGGGCCACTCCGGTTTGCGTTCATTACTGAAGACCACCTCCGGTGCCGACCAGGTTGTGCCATTCCAACTCAGGTGAAATAGCCCCAGATTACCAGCTTCGTCGCCTTCCAGATAGCCGCCCATCAGCAGATGAATAACCCCCGCGCTGTCCGTCACCATACTGTAGACATCAAGCTGGTTATCAACTTTATACTCGCGGGCCACCACTCCCGGAATCGTAGCGGGCACACTCCAGTCGGCATCGTCGATGGCAACCTGGTAGTAGAGCCGCCGGCTTTCGGCCCCGCGATATACCAGAAACGGATTGCCCTCAGCGGTGAGTGCCGGCGTGGTTTGCAACACGCCCTCTTCAGCAACCCCGACCGGAACCGGCGCATTCCAGGTCTGCCCACCGTCGTCCGAGCGTCGGTAAACACCAAAGAGCGGCTCACCTTCGCCCGCATACCAGTCAAATCCTTCATCCCAGACCACATGCACCCGATCCCGCTGATCAATTTTGATCTGCGGTCGGTTGGCTCCCTCGAAGTCCCGCGAGAGATTGATCGGCCAGGACCAGACCTTCTCCACATCACTCGAGTGACGATAAAAGAGTTGCGCGCAGTCAGGACAGACCTGGCGCGGGGCGGTGAGATCGTCTACAATCGTTCGGGTGTAAAGTGTATGCAGCCGACCGCTGCTATCTACCGCCATAGCATTGTAGTAGGCTGCTCCGGTGCTTATAGTATACGATGGACTCCAGGCCGCCGCCGACCAGGCCTGCTCCCAGGGAGCATGGAAGTAATCGATCCCAAAACCATTGCGAAACAGGATATGTAAGCGTCCCGCGCGCCCCATAACGATGCTATTGCGCATTGTCAGACCAACGACGCCAAAACCAGCCGCAAAAAGTTCATTCTCGGGTGACCAGCCCCCATTGCGGAAGTCACGGTAGATGAGCGCATCACGTCGATCCTGCAAAGGTGTCGCATCTGCACTTTCGCCGGCCGGCGCTGTGTCAGCCAGTGCTGCATCGGCCGGCGCTGTGTCGGCCAGATCATCCCTCGGCTTAATCGGCCGTGAACGCTCGGCATGCCAGATTACATGCACGCTGCCGTCGGGTCCGGTTACCAGATCGGGAAACCAGCCGCTGCCAAGTTCAATCGGCGCTGACCAGCCGTTCGTCTGGGCTCCGACCGGCAGGGGAATCGGCATACTCCCCACCACCAGGAACAGCAGTAGCAGGAGTGGTAGATAGCGCTTGCTCACGTCCATGCCTCACATTGCACACATTCCTCGGCCTGTGTGTGCAATAGATGTCTGATGCTGATCAGCGTGCCAAGAAACACCCAGCTCATAACCGTAAACCCGAACCCGCGAATGGTGACATTGTAGTAAAAGGGTAATACCCAATCGCCAAAGAACATTGACGCGGTTGCGCTGATCCAGCCTCCCGTGGCAATCACGGCCAGTGTCCGTAGAAATCCCGGTGGTGCCCGTTGTATCAGGTAGCTGCCCTCGCGTACTGCGGCGATCACGATCCAGAACCATACCAGCAACCCGATTACACCAAACTGTGCGGCGATATCGAAGAAGTTGTTATGCGTCGAGCGCGCATCATCGTGATTATAAGTCATATAGTAGTAGGCATACCCGGCAGGACCAGTACCCAAAACCCAGTGCTTCTGTACCAGGTTGATATTGGTCCGCCACAGTTTTACACGCCCGGTGGTACTGCCTTCGGCCGCATTATCCTGGCGTACTTCCGCGAGAAAGGTAATGACCGGGGGCATCTGGTATAGCAGCGCACCCACGATCAACAGCACAAAGAACGCTCGCCGGGAGTGGAGCCAGGTTATGGCAAAAATAGCAATCACAGCCGGCATCCATCCCGAAACCCAGAACGAGTCTTTGATCACAATCAGGTTGAGCGTCATGCCGAGGAGCACAAACAACCCCACCCGCCACCACCAACGTAGGCCCGGCTGAACAATTATGAGGCCATAGGTGATTGCTACAAACCATGTTCCCCACAATCCACCCACGTTCAGGAACCGGAATGGAAGATTATAAATCCGGCCCAGTAGATTAAGAGTGAAAATTACCATAAAAAGAATGGTAAAAAATTTAAGCTGTCTGGGTGTACGCAAAAAATTACCAATCAACAGGGTGGCACTAATTGACAGCAGACAGATAAGCAGCGCCAGCACTTGCACGATAATAAACTGTCCATCCCAATGATCAATTAAGATTGGATCACGCCAGATAATACTCCACGGCAGCGAGAGGCTACAGATAGCGCCAAAGACCAGCAACGGACGGTTGAGTGGTGAAGGTTCCAATTGCCGTCCGCGCAGGTACATCGAGGCACACCAGATTGTGGTCATTCCCAATACCAGAACAAAGCTAACCGGCAGTTCCGGACCGGCCCCCGTCGGCAACGTATAGGGCACCGCCAGCATAACAATCGGCAGGATCATCAGGGCAAATTGAAAGCGGCGGTATCCGGAGAAGAACATCAGCGCCAGCCCACCCGCCGGTAATCCCAGTAGCAAAATTGTCTTCATACTCTGAGGATCACGCGCCAGCATACCGACGATGACGCAATAGGCCAGCACCCCCAGCACCATGGCTATCGATAGCAGCCAGTGCAGCAGGCGTTGCCGTGGAAAATAACTCTGGACGAGATTCAACCGCATAACCCTTCGCGCTCCCCTTGCTATCTAGTTCACCCTTAGCCGGAATGCATTGACTGCCTGATTGGATCTTTGATAGCATTGGTATTAATATGCTTGTGTCGGATTTTCAAGCTGTTCGAGTAAATGGCGGCGGTAACAACGAAATCCTCCAGTACAATCCCGTGTTGATACTCCCAGGATCATCCGGGCATAGAAACTGCCACCACGACTTATTAGTTTGCGAAGAAGCCCCCAATCGGTTGTACCGCCTCCCTTGACATAGCGCGAGCCAAGCACGAGATCATACTCTGTCTCGGCAGCCGCCAAAAGTTGCGGCAGGTACCGGGGATCGTGTGAGAAGTCCGCGTCCATCTCAAAAATAAACTGCGCACCGTCCGCGAGCGCCTGTTTAAACCCGGCTATGTAGGCGGTACCCAATCCCAGTTTTCCTGGTAACTGCTCCTTATTTTGCCGTCTGTACGAGAGAAGAGTTCTCCGAACCGCAGAGATGAATTCGCAATTTCCACGTTTCCCCCGCGATATAATTATCAAAAACACCAAATGTTTCACAATGCGTATCACTCCACTGTGCGAAGGTATCACCCATCAACATAGTAACTCCCGCCTCTTCAATAAACCAGGCACGTTGGTGTTGAAGCAAGACAGTTTGCAAATTAATATGTTCACCCTGAAGAAGATCACCCATCGGTTCTGTGGCATCACCGAAGTAGTAGGTACCTAATGGTGGCAGAGTGGTATATACAACATCACCCGGTGTTTTATGCTCACGAAAGACAGCAGCGGCAGCACGCCAGTTTGCACGATTGCCGTGGCTATATTCATAATACAATGTATTGGCAACCATTGGATGAAAAAGTACAGGTAATAAGATCCCACATCCCCAAACCAGTTGCCACTTCTTCAATGAAGATGGCATTGTTTTGTCGTTATGGTGAATCTTACTGATAACATGTAACAATAACAATATTCCTAGTAGTATACTTAGGGCAACGCACCCAAGGAAGAGAATTACAGGCCAATCCCCAATAACATAATGGCGTACATCTATCCATACCCGATCTTTTACCGATACCAGAGCAATAAGGAATATCAGAACCAACATAGGCTTTCTATGTCCCTGTCTGGTCTTCCTATATAGTTCCTTGATGCCAATAGCGGTCAGAATCATCCAGCATGGTAAGATCATGAGTGCATAATGGACTGTCGTACGGGTAAAGGGAGCCAGAACCATAATTGCGAAAAGTGGCACAAGTGCCCCAAGCGTAATAAACAGACCAGCACGACTACGCTTGAGTAACTGCGTACCAGCGCCATATAAACCCAGACAGACCAGGGGGATCCCAATATTGTATGCTGCGCCAGTCAATAGCCATTGCGGATGCCAGTCAGACTGTCCCACAAATCTCTGTAAAAAAGCTGTGATCAGCGAATCTCCCGTACGCTGAAGATTAAATGTGTCGTAAAGAAGATATCCACAAGCAATAACCAGGATGACTGCCACGCTCATCACAATCTGCTTCAGACGTAAACCTGCTGGTTTTTCAATAGGCAAGAGTTGGATTAACATTACATAACTTCCAACAACTGGAAGAAATAAGAGTGCAAATAATCGCTCTTGAAATGCGAGAAACACAAAGAGAAATACCGGCAACATATACCATAGACGGTTGCGCTCTAGACTGAAAAAGAAAATAAAGAAAGCTATTGTGTAAAAAAGCATCAGGGTAGTATAGTATCGGGCATTCTGCGAAAACGAAAGATGCCATGGTGACAGCGCCATCAAAAGACAGGCCAGCATAGCGACAACGG